>JAFDXH010000082.1 GCA_018268075.1 Bacteroidota bacterium
ATGAATGGGCACACTACCATCATAGCCCGAGCAGCAACAATAGCCGCAAGAAAAGGAATGATTTTATTAGTGGCTGCGGGTAATGAGGGTACCTCCTCATGGCATTATATTACCACTCCGGCAGATGCTGACAGCGTGCTCACTGTAGGTGCAGTAGATGTAAATGGCAATGTGGGCAATTTCAGCAGTTACGGTCCTACGGCCGATGGGCGCATAAAACCTACAATAGCTTCCGTTGGTGTCGCCACTTTTGTATCTACTCCATCAGGCGCTATCTCTGCCGGAAATGGCACCAGCTATGCTACACCAAACGTAGCAGGCCTTGTTACCTGCCTCTGGCAGGCCTTTCCAGAGTTTAATAGCAATGAAATAATGACTGCAGTAATCAATAGCAGCAATAATTATACTACTCCAGACAATAGAACAGGATACGGTATTCCTAATTTTGAAATAGCATACAATAATTTATTAAAACAACGTACCGAAAGAAACCTAACAAGAATACTGGGCACTGCTGATATTAAAGTATTCCCGAACCCGTTTTCAAATCAATTTTCAGTGGCGCTCAAATCAGGAAGTGAAACTTCGTTAATCTTCCAGTTGTCCGGCTCTGATGGTAGAATATATTTTAGAAAAAAAGTAGCCATAATACCCTCTTCCAATCAGTTGATAGAATTTAATGATTTGCAGCCCTTATCGAGAGGAACATACTTTCTTAAAGTAGGCGATGGCAAAAATTATACTACACAGAAGTTGATAGTAAATTAAACAACCCAATTTTATTTATTTTTTGTAAAAAGTGCGCCAAACAGCGTGTCTGCCTGCATTTCATAACCTTTGAAATAGCTGCATTCTTTAAGTTCAAGACCGAGGGTTTCTAATATAAATTTTACGTTGCCCTCATTTTCTTTTTCAAAAATACTACAGGTAATATATATCAGGCAGCCGCCCGGCTTCAGTTTTTTTAGTGCATTTTTCAAAATGTTTTTTTGCAGCAATGCATATCTGTCTATTTCATTTTCTTGAAAAAGCAGTAGCTGCTCCGGCGTACGCGCCCATGTACCCGACCCTGTACAAGGCACATCCGCAATGATGAGATCAAATTGCTGATGTGGCAGCTCCATATTTTCTACTGCTATATCTGAAACTAAAGATTGATATTTTTTAATCCCTGCTGCAGCAAATCTCTTTTTTAAATTTTCTAAAATTTGTTTGCGTTTATCGCTCACCGTTAGCGAAATATTTTTTAGGGTATCTACAGCCAGTATAGACTTGCCGCCGCTGCCTGCACAGCAATCCCAGCAATTAATATTTGCCGGTAAGTAGGCCAGCGCAGCAAGCAAAATTTCAGAAATCCTTTGCGAATTATAATCTTGAATTACGGCCTTTTTATCAGGCGTAAGTAGCAAATCTATTTTGGTGTCTGCTACAAAGGCCAAACAATCCTTCCCTATTAGTTCAAAATCTATGGCTGCTTTATTAAAAGTATTTACTACCTCAGCATCAAAACCGGGCCGCACTCTGATAAAAACTTTGGGCTGCAATAAAAACGAATAAGCAAAGGCAGTGGCATTTATTTCTTTGCTTAGGTGAAAAGCTAAAGGAAATACTTTTTTTACATCAAATACTTCTTTCACCAAATCCAGTTTTTGGTTCATTGGCTTCGGAAGGTGGGCGCTCCACTCGTCTGATAGTATTTTTCCGTCGGGGCGCAAAGTGCTTTGCGTAAGGAAATATCCTAAGAGAATTTTATTTTCAAGCGAGATGCTTTGTATAACGCCTTGGCCTAAACGAAAATAGCCAAAGCATAAGGCTGATACAATACGCCGGTCTTTGCTGCCGTGTTTTTTATTTAAAGAAAAGTATTTTTTTAAATAAATACTGAAAGGGGTTTCGCCTTTGTATTGTGCTATTAGGGTCGTAGCATATTGTATGTACCGAACAGAGAATCCCGATTTTTCAAGAGCCGGCGTTACAATGTCGTTGTCATCCATAGCAATTATAATTGCAATAATGCTTTCATAGGATCTTTGCCAAATAGTAATTGCTCAGGGCTTTCCAGCATTTCCTTTACCCGTACCAAAAAACTAACCGACTCGCGACCATCAATCACGCGATGATCATAACTGAGGGCAATGTACATCATGGGCTTTATTACTACCTGGCCTTTTACAGCCATTGGTCTTTCTACTATATTGTGCATGCCAAGTATAGCACTCTGTGGAATGTTGATGATAGGGGTGCTCAATAGTGAGCCAAAGATGCCGCCATTGGTGATGGTAAATGTGCCGCCAGTCATTTCTTCTATGGTGAGCTTGCTTTCTCTTGCCTTTACAGCTAGCTGTACTACTTCCTTTTCTATCTCTGCCATACTCAGGCTTTCTGCATTTCTTATTACCGGTACCACCAATCCTTTGGGGCTTGATACGGCTATAGATATATCGCAATATTCATGGGTAATAATATTTTCTCCATCAATACGGCTGTTTACTGCAGGCCACTCCTGCAGGGCAAAGCAGCAGGCTTTAGTAAAGAAGCTCATAAAGCCCAATCCTACATCATGTGTTTTTTTGAAGACTTCTTTATATTTTGACCGCAAATCCATAATAGCGCTCATATCCACTTCATTGAAGGTGGTGAGCATTGCGGTCTGATTTTTAGCCTCTACGAGCCTGCGGCTGATTGTTTTGCGCAGGTTGCTCATTTTCTTTGCATTCTCTGTTCTACTATACATTTCTTGGCCAATGGTGCGGCCCGGATTAGCAAGGGCATCCATCACATCATGCTTCATAATCCTGCCTCCACTTCCGGAAGGAGTCACTTTATTGGTATCAATCTTTTTATCAGCTATAATGGCGGCGGCCACGGGACTTGCTTTTAAATCTTTTTTCCTTTCGTCGGCCTGTGGAAGCTGGTTTTCTTTTGGTTGTGCTTCATTTTTTTCCGCTACTTTTTTATCATCTGAATTTGCCGAATCGGCCTTTACTTCCATGGGCTTGTTTGTTCCTGCAGGTTTCTGAGCTGTCTCATCTATTGATCCTACGGTATCGCCTATTTTAAGTGTATCATCTTCTTTAGCTATGGTGTGCAACAATCCTGCCTGCTCTGCATTTATTTCAAAAGTGGCCTTCTCGCTTTCCAGCTCAGCTATTACTTCATCTCTTTCTACCCATTCGCCATCTTTCTTTAGCCATTTTGTAAGTGTTACTTCATTTATACTTTCGCCTACAGTGGGAACTTTTATATCTATTGCCATTCTATTTTTTTAAGTGTTACAAACCTACATCAAAATGCTAAATGAGCAAAAGCGCTAATTAAAATGCTGCCTTAAAATATCAATGCTGCTTTTAAAATTGCTGCCTGCTCTTCTTTATGAACTTTAGAATATCCGGTGGCAGTAGCTGCACTAGCCGGACGGCTTATAATGCCGAAATTTATTTCAGTCAGGTTCATTCTCAGCCACGATGCAGCACCCATATTTAATGGCTCCTCTTGTACCCAATACCATACAGCCTTTCCGTATTTTTTATGCAATGTTTTTAATTGTTCTACAGGCAACGGGTATATCTGCTCCAATCTTACAATTGCTACTGCTGCTATTTTCTCAGCTTCCCTTTTTTCATGAAGGTCAAAAAATATTTTACCTGTGCACAGCAGCACCCTCTTTACTTCTGAGGCTTCTTGTGCCGATTCGTCGTCTATCGTTTCCTTGAATCCGCCGGTAGTAAATTCTTCTATTTTACTGTAAGATCCAGGATGCCTTAGATTGGCCTTAGGCGAAAAATTAATCAGCGGTTTTCTGAAAGGCCATGCCAATTGCCTGCGCAACGCATGGAATAGATTGGCTGCTGTGGTTACATTGGTAACCACCATATTCAGTTCGGCACACATTTGCAAAAACCGCTCAATGCGTCCACTGCTATGCTCCGGCCCCTGCCCTTCATAGCCATGTGGCAGTAGCATTACCAGGCCATTCATCCTGCGCCATTTTTGTTCGGCACAGCAAATGAACTGATCAGTAATAATTTGCGCCCCATTGGCAAAATCACCAAACTGAGCTTCCCAAAGTACCAGTGCATTGGGGTTGGCCATGGCATAGCCATATTCAAAGCCCACTACAGCATACTCACTTAAAAAGGAATTGTAAATGCGCATTTGCCCTTGCTCTGGCGAAATATTACTCAATCGGTTATAAAAACTATCATTTTCTTCATCACGTATTACTGCATGCCGGTGGCTAAAGGTACCTCTTCTAATGTCTTGCCCGCTCATTCTTACATCCTTGCCTTCGTTGAGAATGGTGGCATAAGCCAGCAATTCTCCTGTAGCCCAATCAAACTTTTGTTCTGTATCAAACAAATTAATTTTGTCCTGTAATATTTTTTTTATTTTTTTCAATGGGGTAAAGTCAGCAGGCCATTCCATTATTGAATAGAATAGCTTTTCTATTTCGGCTCTCGAAACTGCAGTAACGGGTGATTGCTGAAAATCTTCTGCTGTAGCAGTACGCAGGCTTTGCCACCAAAGCTCCGGCTTCTGGTAAGTATAGGGCAGCGGGTGTTGCTTTATCTCATCTAAACGATCCTGCAGTTCTTTCCAGAATTTCCCTTCCATTTCCTTGGCGAGTTCAGCAGCTCCTTCTTCGCCATGGGTCATCAACCATTTTGTATATACTTCACGGGCATTGGGCTGCTTATCTATCAGGGCGTATAGGCCCGGCTGAGTAAACTTTGGGTCATCCCCTTCATTGTGCCCATGCTTTCTGTAGCACACCATATCTATAAAAATATCTGCATTAAATTCTTGACGGTACATCATCGCTATCTGCGAAACTTTAACCACCGCTTCGGCATCATCCCCATTTACATGAAATACCGGTGCCTGAATCATAGAAGCTACAGAGGTACAGTAGTCTGAGGTACGCGCATCATCAAAATCAGTAGTAAACCCAATCTGATTATTGATTACAAAATGCAAGGTGCCACCGGTACAGTATCCCTTAAGGCCGCTCATCTGTATTACCTCATACACCACACCCTGACCCGGCAGCGAAGAGTCGCCATGTATCAGTATGGGCAATATTTTATCATAATCACTTGCATATTCTACATCGGCCTTGCTTCTTGAAAAGCCCAGCACTACCGGATCTACCGCCTCAAGGTGCGAAGGGTTGGGAGCGAGTTTCAGGTGAATACTTTTTCCGCTGAAGGTATTTACATCGCTGCTAAAGCCCATGTGGTATTTTACATCGCCACTGCCCATAGTGGAATCAACCGGTGCATTGCCTTCAAATTCAGTAAAAATCTGTTCGTAAGTCTTGCCCAAAATATTGGCAAGCACATTGAGCCGGCCACGATGCGCCATACCTATGGCCACTTCTTCTACATTATTATTAGCTGCTGTATTTATAATAGCGTCTAATGCAGCAATGGTACCTTCCCCTCCTTCCAGCGAAAATCTTTTTTGTCCCACATATTTTGTTTGAAGAAATTTTTCAAACATGACCCCCTCATTCAGTTTTTGTAAAATGCGGCGCTTCTGCTCCAGAGGCACAGGCTCTTGCATGGTTTTTTCTACGGCATTAATAACCCAGTCTAATTTAGCCTGATCATTTATATAAGTGAATTGCACTCCCAGGCTTTGAGTATAGCATTTTTTTAAATGCTCAATTGTGTCTTTAAGTGTAGATTCCTTTAGCCCTGCAAATTTTGCAGACCGGAATACCGTATCCAAGTCTTTTTCTTCCAGGCCAAAGTAAGAAAGATCTAAATTAGCCCTACGGTCTTTTCTTTCGCGTATGGGATTTGTTTTGGCTATCAGATGCCCCTTTTTTCTATAAGCTAAAATAAGATTATAAACTCCAAATTCTTTTTCCAGATTGCCAACGGTAGCGCCAGATACTGCTTGCCCGTTATTATCATAAGCGTAATCAAAGCCCTCAAAAAATTTTTTGAATTCTTCATCTACTGCATCCGGATTCTTCTTGTAATCTGCATACAGATTTTCAATATAAGAAGGGTGCGAAGAAGTGATGTAAGAAAAATCTTTCATAATAAAAGCAGGGTTTATAAACGGTGGATCCTATAAAATTCGATTCAATAATTAAAAATTACAAATATCGTTTCTTTTGGGTACATAATGAGCGGCAAAAAATTAAAAATTCCTTTTCTATAGCCTTTAAAGCAACCATATCAATTCAAATAGCAGTTTTCTTGCACTTGATACAGCCAATAAGGTGTAAAAAAAGATTGAAAAAAATTATTACAGCCATGCAGCGAAAACAATATTCTCGTTGCCAATATATAAGGCTCACCTGAAAAGGCCGCATTAAAGTTTTCCGGAGTTGAAATCATTTTCAACATACAAGATGAACACAGCCCACCGCGCGATACTAAGTGCCTGCCATAAAATTAATTGTATCACTTCTTAAATGATTGTGTAATGAATAATATTAAACTATTGCCTGTATTATTTTTATTAGCTGGCTGCTTTTGTTTTGCACAATGCCACAAAGACAAAACACCTGCCCCCCCATAACCCTTACGGATTGCCAAACGCTACTCAAACCGGAGCGAATACTTTCGCATGCCTAATTAATGGCAAGAAGTTTATTGCGTATAACGATGTTAATTATATCGGAGCCGCTTTTGTAAATGATACTTTAATCATAGGCGGACAATCTAAGAATAAAAACTATATAGAAAACATATTGCTGAAACTTGTTAACAAGCCTACTAAAAAAGAATATGCAATAGACAATATGTATATCTTTTCTAGTCTTATAACTGATTCTATATGCAGCGGCATAGTTTTTAATATTTATCAATTTAGCGCTATTAGCGGTTCTATTCAAGTAACTAAATTCGATACTACAAGAAAAATTGTTGCAGGGAGTTTCAATTGTATCATACCAATACAAACCTGCGATACCTTGAAAATAACAGAAGGACGATTCGATATTATTTATCATTAAAAAAAATATTGTATGAAAAAGTTTAAAATTATTAGTCTAAGCATATTTTTGCTTTTTGCTGTCAATACATCTTTCTCTCAAACATATGGTTATGATACGACTCAGTATTACGGCAAAATGAACTGGATTTATTATAATGTAAACACAAGCCTTGTTACCACAGGTTTACTGCGGGATTACGGAATTGATTTTTTAGATTCTACCTGAAGGCATGGACATTACCACTACTCAAAACTATCTTATTATCTATAAAATATTTTACTATGAAAAAAATACAAACCATACCATTAGCCGCCTTACTCTTTTTTTGCTTTTGTTTTGCACAATGCCACAAAGACAAAACACCTGCCCCCGATAACCCTTACGGATTGCCAAATGCTACTCAAACCGGAGCGAATACTTTCGCATGCCTAATTAATGGCAAGAAGTTTATTGCGTATTATAACCCTTCAAATGGAACCGGTGCTAAAGTTATAAACGATACTTTAGGGGTTACAGGTCAACTTAAGGCTATTAATTATTTTGAATTTATAGGCTTCAGCATCAAAGGGAAGTTGAGCCAAGACTTAGTTTACACTATAGATTCTAAAAGTATGTATGCCATTTTAGGAACAGATTCCACCTGTTCAGGAATATCCTTTAACACAACAACCTCTTATGCAACAAGAGGTAATATTCAACTTAAAAGATTTGACCCTATAAGTAGAATTGTATCTGGTACATTTAATTTTGTTTTTCCAATACCTAACTGCGATACCTTGTACATAACTGATGGACGTTTTGATTATCAATATTATTAATCACAAACCTTTAATAAATTTTTATGAAAAAAATTAAACAATTATTATTCGGCTTTCTAATGATTGCCGCAACCAACAGTTCTTATGCCCAAACTTATGGATACGATACTACCCAATATTATGGCAAAATGAACTGAATTTATTATAATGTAAACACAAGCCTCGTTACCACAGGTTTACTGAGGGATTATGGAATTGATTTTTTTAAATCTTGATAACTACACGGGCAGCGCTTTGAACGACAGTAATTTTGTCGGCCTTGATGAATGGCGGTTGCTTTACGCCAGCCTTTACAGCAGCCATATTAATTCAAATGGCAGCTTTCTTGGGCTTGATACACTGAACCGGCTATTTACTTCAAAATCGCAAACGGCATCGCCCATCAATCTTGTTACCTTGTATTATACCTACCAGAGTTTTGTACCCAATGCAGTAACCAGCAATCTTATGAAGGTTGTTAACGGCCAATTGTATGATGTGGCGGGACGAGTGCAAAGTCCATATATGAATAATGACTTGTTTGCAATTGCCCCATTGCAACAGGCCGCGTTCACCGGCGCCAATCAACTATTGTTCAGTTCCTCATTATTTTTTGGCAACACCGCTAAAACGATCAGCAGCATCCAGGTGGACTCCAAAGGTACCGGCGCTTATCAAACGGCAACATTGAACGTGCCGCTTAATGTTACCTACGATACAAGCGGTTTTTATACGGTTAACGTAAAAATTACCTATACAGACGGGACTATTAAATTAAGCCATACCAAGATTACCGTTCATTCAATATCTAACGGGGGGCTTGCTTTTAATAAAAATAATTTTATCTCTCCTTTTAAAGGAACCGGCCCGCCATACTGGGCTGAGCCTTTTATTTTCGGGACGCATTATCCATATACTTCGCAACCTATTACCGCTACCAAAGCTTACCAGGGTATCCTTGGCCAAGGCGATTATACAGTTGACTTGTCTGTTAACAACACTTCAGGCAAAATTAAAAAACCGTTGATTATTGTAGATGGCTTTGACCCGGATGGAAGTTTTACTTATACAGGTGAATATCTAAGACGAATTAACTTTGATATTAATAATAATCCTCCAACGTCCATTCCATTAAACGGAACAAATGGATTAGACAATGCAGATTCTTATGATTTAATTTATTTGCACTGGAAGAATGGAACTGATTTTATACAACGTAATGCTTTTGTGCTGGAAGCTTTAATACAATATGTGAATGCTCAGAAAGCGCTAAATGGAAGCTCAGAGCAAAATGTAATACTTGGTTTCAGTATGGGCGGTTTAATCGCCAGGTATGCTTTGCGGGATATGGAACTGAACAGTATCGCTCATCAAACAAGATTATTTATTAGCCATGACGCACCTTTTTGGGGAGCTAATGTTCCTGTAGCCGCACAAGCCGCAGTGCAACAATTGGCTCCGTGGAAAATTATAAATCTGCAAGGGTCTGGCAGCTTTCCGTATTTTCAAATCAGCTATCAGGATTTGATACCGTCCGCAGTAGATGGGTTAGCATTATTTAATTCACCCGCCGCACAACAAATGCTTATTCAACGATATAAGTTGGATCCTGTATTTGGACAAACACTAACTGCAGATAACAGTGTTCATACAGCTTTCATGAATGAAATAAACAACATGGGATGGCCTGTTAACTGCCGGAACATTACTCTTTCAAACGGAACTTGCAACGGAACAAAAATATATCCGGACAATAGCAACATCGCACAGATTTCCGGGAACAGGCCCATGAGCTATTTAGGTTCTTTATGGCGGTCATTTATTTTGTCAATTAGTGGGATTCTCGCCCCTACCACAGTTTTAACCGGAGGCCCGGGTCATCCGATCCCAAACGGTTATGCATTGATTTGGCAATTTCCGTTATCATTGTTTTCTACTAAAAACAGCATAGGACTCAATTTTAGCTTGAATAGCGTTCCCCCAAGCGGCACATCAAGGATTTATACGGGCGATGTTTACAGTACTAAAAAAATTCTGGGGCTGATTAATGTAACTAATTATTTTATTAGCGCACATGTAAATTCTACAAGTGATATGTTGCCTCTGGATAATGCTCCTGGCGGAGAATATAGTCTTACCCAGTTTGGCTTCGATGTCCATCAGATTCAAGAGAGTTTACCAAAATTCTTTCAGGGTTATATTAATACTGTAATTAATCAGCCTAATTTTTGCTTTGTTCCTACGGTAAGCTCACTCGCAGTTTCTAATCCGCAAGCAAATTTATTTAATAATTTATGCAATACAGTGAATTGCTTAAATCCTGCTCAAGTTTCTGATTATTATGCACCACATATAAATCAGTATCACGTTTCTTATACTACAGATAATTCAAATTGGATATTACAGCAGCAGGATGCCAATTTTAACTGCTCAAAAATTTGCCCGGCCGATATTTCTATTTCAGGTGATAACTCATTTTGTAATACATCAAATGTTTACACCATTCCCGGCCTCCCTGCTGGCGCCACTGTTACATGGAGTACACCATCAGGATTGGTAACCATCAATTCCCCTAATGCCACTCAAACAACACTTACTAAAACCGGGAACGGGATTATTACTTTAACGGCAGCCATCAGCAATGCTTGCGGCGGCAGCCCGGTTGTTATTTCCAAATCCAACATTGTTGTAGGCACGGGTGTTCCCATCAGCGGCACTTATAATTCCCCGTCTTCGCCCATCGAGGCCATGGTGCCTTTTACAGGTTTTGACCTCACTACCTTTAATGCATCCTGCATAGCCTTTAACACCAACATGTCTGCTAATGGCGCAGGTACCATCAGCTGGGCCGGCCCATCGGGTGGCGATGTTTACTGGCTGCAATCGGGTGATAATGTTTTTGTAAGTTTTTCTGCCATAGGGCAAACGATCGTTTTAACAGCTACTGCCACCAATTCCTGCGGCTCTACCTTAAAAAAATACCGTTTTAAATGCACCACTACTACTTCTTGCGGTATTCAGCCTTTGAGGGTAATCCTTTCGCCCAACCCTGCATTCAGCACCATGAATATTTCTTTGGTTCACAACAATCCACAGGCCATTCTACAGCCTTTTCAAAAAATACGAATTATAGATAAATTGGGTAATGTGAAGCAAAATAAACAATACAGCGCAGGTACTAAAAATACTTCTGTAAATCTTGCTGCCCTTGCCCCCGATGTATATACCCTTCAGGTTTTTGACGGGCAAAACTGGTATTCGGAAAAATTTGTAAAAAAATAGCTGAAACAATCTAAAAAATCCCTATCTTCGCCGCCCAAAATAAAATTATGGCCAACCATTCAGCAACCAGAAAAAGTGTAAGGCAGAGCGCTACACGCAACGAAAGAAACCGTTATCAGGGAAAAACTACGCGTAATATGATTCGTGATTTTAAGTTGATAGATACTAAAGCTACCGCTACCGAAAAACTGCCGGGAATTATTTCTAAAATTGATAAACTGGCTAAAAGAGGCATTATTCATAAAAATAAGGCGGCTAACCTTAAGAGCCAACTTTCGCTTAAAACTGCTGCATTAGCTAAATAAGTAGCTTTTTTTAAATATATTTTAAAGACCGAAGTACAACGCTTCGGTTTTTTTATTCCCTCTATTATTTTTTATTTTTTTTTAATTGAATCTATCCGAGGCGCCTGTTAGATTCCTTGATGAAAAATTAGTTAAAAAAACACTAAATTGCTTTCCTTTTTTACTAATTTAAAAATATAGATTACTTATGAGAAAAATCTACCTCTTACTTATTGTTATTTTTAGCCTTTCCCTAAACACATTTTCACAAGGCTCTGAATCATTTAGCAATATTGGCGGTGTGCCTAATGTATATGCTACCCAAAACTGGACAGGCGATAATGGATTGCCATGGGTAGCTACCGATACCCGTACCGATCAAACTATGAATGGCAAAGCTATTGTAGTACGCAATGGTGCAGTAAGCTGTAACAACATTCCTAACGGTATTCAAAACCTGACCTTTCTATACCAGCAGTTTTATAGTGGTAGTGGTGGCGTGCTGGAGGTGTATATAAATAATGTGCTGATAGGAAGCGTAAACCCTACTGCTACCGTAGCTACAGCAAGTTTCTCCAACATTAATGTGTCTGGAAATTTTAATCTGCAAATAAAACAAACAAAATCCGGGCTTCGTATAGGCATTGATGATATCACCTGGACGGGATATAACGCTACTCCCTGCGAAAAACCTACCAGCCAACCTACGGCTCTATCCCTTTCATCTACTCCCAATACTGTTACAGCAAACTATACTGCTGCTGCTCCGGCGCCTGATGAATACCTTGTAGTACGCAGTACCGATGGCACCTACACCGCACCTACCGATGGCACAGCCTATACCGCAGGGCAAGCATTGGGAACCGGCGTAATAGTAGGCTACTATTCCGGTACCTCGTTTATAGATAATACTGTGCAGCCAGCTACTACTTATTATTATTACTTATTTTCTGTAAATGATCAAGATTGCGGTGGCGGCCCCAGTTATTTAACCACCGCACCACTATCGGGTAATATAGCTACCCCGGCTCTGCCGGCATGCAGTACTCCACCTGCTGCACCTACTAATTTTGCATTTACGGCGGGCAATAAAAATATTGACGGGTCATTCACTGCTGCAGCAAATGCTAATCGCTATCTGGTGGTGATGAGCGCCTCTGCTACGCTATCGGCCACACCACAAAATGGGACTACTTATACAGCCGGTCAGGCTTTTGGTGGCGGCACCATTGTTGCCTTCACGGCAGGTACTACTTTTAGCGTAGCTAACCTTACCCCTAATACCACTTATTATTTTTTCATTTTTGCAGCTAATAGCGAGTGTACTGGAGAGCCATTTTACAATACTACCTATCTTGGCGGCACAGCCACCACTACTAATAATACAGGCATACCTGCCGGATACTACGATGGTGCAAATGGCCTCACCTGTCAGGCATTAAAAACGCAATTGAGAGATATTGTTTCTACAGGATATGTACAGCTTACCTACACCCCTGGCGTATGGCAGGCTTATCAATATACAGACCTACACCGCAATGATGCCAATACAGCCGATATTATTTGGGATATTTATAGTGATAATCCTTCAGGCCCGGAACCATATACCTATACTTACCAGGTAAATCAATGTGGCAGTTACTCAAAAGAAGGAGATTGCTATAACCGCGAACACAGTACCCCTAAATCATGGTTTGCCGATGCCTACCCCATGTACACAGATGTAAACCACCTGTATCCTACAGATGGATATGTGAATAACATGCGCAGTAACTACCCCTATGGCGAAGTGGCTACCATAAGTTATGAATCTCAAAATCATAGCAAATTGGGCACCGGCAACAATTTTGGATATACAGGGATTGTTTTTGAACCCATAAATGAATTTAAAGGCGACCTAGCCCGCACAAGTATGTACATGGCTACGCGGTATGAGAATGAAATAATTGCCAATAATTGGTCGGCTAACGGTACTGCAGATGCTTTGTTCCTAAGTCCATCCGACGAACCCGATGCAGCAAAAAGAAAACTGCAGATATACGATACCTGGTACCTAAAAACAATCTTTAAGTGGAATGATCAGGATCCGGTAAGCCAGAAAGAAACAGATAGGAACAACGCAATCTATTACAGTTCTGGCCAGCACAATAGAAACCCCTTCATAGACCATCCGGAGTATGCAGCCATGATTTGGCAATGCACAGGCTTACTACCTGTTACCATTATTGACTTTACTGCTACACGCCAAAGCAGCTCCATCCTACTTCAATGGTATGCCACTTATGAAACAAGCTTTAAAGAATATGAGGTACAAAGCAGTACAGATGGCGTACATTTTATTAAATCGGGCATTATTAAAGCACGCAATTTATCTAACTATTCCTATGTGGACGAGCAACTACCGGATGCGAATATGATTTTTTACCGGTTAAAAATGATAGATCAGGATGGCAAATATGCTTACAGTAAAATAGTTTCAGTAAGGCTTAATAATAACTTTTCCAATGCCGTAGTTTTTCCCAATCCGGTAAAAAGTGAATTGAAAATTCAATTGAAAAAATTATTACCTGTAAATAGTACTATGAGGATAATAGACATGACCGGAAGGGTAATAAAGACTCAAACCATTTCTTCCAATACAGGATACATTACAGAAAATGTGGCAGGGCTGCCGGCGGGGCGCTACTTTATCAAAATTGTATCTTCTCAGGAAGTTATCAACTCTTCCTTCATAATTGTAAAATAATCAATGGTGTAGGAAACAATATTCAATCACGCAGCATTTTTGTTGCGTGATTTTTTTTTGCTGGATAGTTAATTCTTCCATTTACTTTTATACTAATTGTACCAAAATAATTCATTGCATTCAGAAATAATACCGCCATATTTATTAAATAGGCCAAAGGACCATGTGGAAATATTAGATAGTATGATACAGACAGAAAAGATTATATGGAATAAATTCCATTAAAATTCGGAATAATTAACCCAACACACTACAGCCACAAAAAAGACAATATGAAATCAAGGATTTATTTTAATTCCAAAATATTATTGATCTTATTTTTTACTCAAAATATTCTTATGGCAAAAGCTCAACAAACAATTTTTGAAAAATCCAATGGAAAAGAAACTGCCACCTATTTTCAGGTTATTCAATTTTATGAGGCAATAGCTAAAAAATCCTCAATTATCAAAATACAAAAAGTGGGTATGACAGATGCAGGATACCCTCTGCATCTTATACTACTGAGTGCCGATAAAAAATTTGATGCTAAGGAATGGCACCGGCAAAAGAAAGTAGTTTTGATGGTGAATAATGGTATTCACCCCGGCGAGCCGGATGGTATGGATGCCAGTATGATGCTGGTTAGGGATATTGCAAATGGAAAAATAAATTTACCTCCAAATGTTGCTATTGGCTTAATAGCAGTTTACAATATCGGCGGCGCCCTCAATAGAAATAGTTTTAGCCGTGTAAATCAGGATGGGCCAAAGTCCTATGGCTTTAGAGGCAATGCTCAAAACCTGGACTTAAACCGCGACTTCACCAAATGTGACAGCAAAAATGCACGCGCATTCACTGAGGCTTTTCATCTGCTCAACCCTGATGTTTTAGTTGATACACATGTAAGTGATGGTGCCGATTACCAATACACAATGACGCTCATCAGCAGCCAGTATGATAAGCTGGGAAAAGATTTAGGAACCTGGGTAAAGAATGTATTTGACCCTTCACTCTATAAAGGGATGAAAGAAAAAAAATGGGATATGGTGCCTTATGTAAATGTAGAAGATTCAGACCCCACCAAAGGGTATTCCCAGTTTTATGATGCACCGAGGTATTCATCAGGGTATGCAGCCCTGTTTAACACTATCGCCTATATGCCCGAGACGCACATGCTGAAGCCCTACAAAGAAAGAGTATTGGCTACCTATGATTTATTAAATACATTTATAGAGCAATGTAACGCTTATGCACAAGCGATAATCAGTAAACGAAAGGAGGCTGAAAAAGCAACCATCAACCAAAAAGAATTTGCTCTTTCCTGGAAAACAGATTATGATTCTTATGACACCATCCCATTTATGGGATATACTGCCGAAAAAAGAATAAGTACTGCTACGGGACAACCGGTATTATTTTACAACCACAACAAACCATTTACAAGAAACATAAAATATTTTTGTAATTATCTGCCTTCAAATTTGGTAACAGCTCCCAAAGCCTACATTGTTCCTCAAGGCTGGTGGGGTATTATAGACCTATTAAAGCTAAATAATGTGAGATTAAAAAGGTTAAAAACCGATACCCTGATGGAAGTAGCCGTTACTCATATTGATAATTTTAAATCTATTCCTACAGCCTACGAAAAACACCATAAAAATAACCAGCTTGTAACAAGTGAAAGGGTAGATAAAATACAATTTCTAAAGGGCGATTATGTAATAGAGCTAAACCAACCTGCAAAAAGGTATTTAATAGAAATGCTGGATCCTCATGGCGATGACAGTTTCTTCTCATGGAATTTCTTTGATGCCATCTTGCAGGAAAAAGAGGGTTATAGTGATTATAGGTGGAATGAAGTAGCAGAAAATTTCCTGAAGGCAAATCCGGATATTCAAAAAAAACTGGAAGCTCAAAGAAATATGGATAGTGCATTTGCTAAAAATGGAGCGGCACAGTTGAATTTTATATATAAAAACTCACCTTGGTACGAGCCGGCACATTTGAGATATCCGGTATATCAACTAAAATAAGCCTTAATTAAAAATAAAAATAAGGAAGATAATACCAAAAGGCGCTCCCCCATTAAATATTTTGCTGTTTACCAACAGAAAGGATGCTTTTATTAATAGAAATACCTTAATTTTGCACCCCAAATTAATTAATCACCAAGCCGAAAGGCTTAAAAACAATGTAAATGCAAAATTACGAATTGATGGTGATTTTTACCCCGGTACTTTCTGAGGAAGAATTTAAATCTGCTCAGAATAAGTTTACCACTCTCGTTACAGAAAACGGGGGCAAAATAGTGCATACCAATGCATGGGGACTAAAATCACTGGCGTATCCAATCCAGAAAAAAACAACCGGTTTATACTGGGTTCTGGAATATGAAGCGCCAACCGACTTCAATGAAAAGCTGAAAACCCAGCTTTTGCGCGATGAATCTGTCATCCGCCACATGTACACTGCACTCGATAAATACGCCGTAGAGTACAACAAAAAGAAAAGCAAAGGCGTAACTTCTGAACAACAAAAAGAGGAGGTAGCTCATGCCTAAAGCAAATGAAATAAAATACCTAACGGCCATAAAAGCCGAAAAGCGTCCAAAAAAATACTGCCGCTTTAAGAAGATGGGCATTAAGTATATTGATTATAAAGACGCCGATTTTTTAAAGAAATTTTTAAATGAACAAGGTAAATTACTTCCTCGCCGCATTACCGGTAATTCACTAAAATACCAACGCAAAGTGAGTGAAGCAATTAAAAAAGCCCGTCAAATGGCGATTTTACCTTATGTAACAGATTTAATGAAATAATTTTTTAACCACCCTAATCCAACAAATGGAGGAGAAAGTTCCGGAATCCTGATAAATTCAGGAGGGGGAATTGGGTAAAAATGCACAATTATGCAGGTAATATTAGTACAAGATGTAAACAACCTTGGCGGCGCCCACGAGCTGGTAACTGTAAAGGATGGATATGGCAGAAATTTTCTGATACCTCAAAAATTGGCTGTAGAAGCTAATTCCAGCAACATAAAAATGTTGGAAGAAAGAAGAAAACAAATAGCCAAGAAAGAAGAAAAACTTTTAGCTGAAATTAATGATGTAATCACCGTATTGCAACAAAGCCCATTAAAAATAGGCGCAAAAACAGGTACAAGTGGTAAAATATTTGGTAGCGTGACAAGTGTTCAGGTGGCACGTGCTATACGCGAACAAAAAGGCTATGAAATAGATCGCCGCCGTATTGTCATCACCGAAGACATTAAAGAATTGGGTAATTATAAGGCCAAAATTGATTTTGGCAAAGGCCACGAAACAGAAGTGGACCTCGAAGTAATTGCTGAGTAATTTACAAATTACCCTGAAATAAAATGAGCCTCGCAATTGCGGGGCTTCTTTTTATATATAAAGCAAACGGTTAACGGTATGCGAGAACTTTTAGGGCAAGGAATTTTGCCTTTACTTGTTGTTTTCAGAAAAATTGAAAAAAATTGATGAAAAATAAGGGAATTTCAAAGAAAGGAGTATCTTTATTTTTTATTAATGGGTTTAGTCTGTTTTTCTTTTGGCTGATGCATCACTTTAAAGGTTTGTTCAGTTCATTGTAGCTACTAATTCTATTAATTGTTACAATATTTTTTAAAAAAAAAGTTTTACAATGAACATTTATGTTGGAAATCTCAGTTGGTCTATGACTGATGAAGATTTAAATGCCTTATTCGCTGAATATGGTACAGTTACAAGCGCAAAAATCCTTAAAGAAAAAAACACAGGCCGCAGCAAAGGTTTCGGATTTGTGGAAATGGAGGATGACGAAGCAGCTAAAACTGCAATTGCTACATTAAACGAAAGCGAAGTTCAAGGTCGCAAATTGATCGTTAATGAATCTCAACCACGCCCAGAAGGTAGTGGCGGCGGCTACAAGAAAAGTGGCGGCGGTGGATACGGTGGTGGTAGAAGCGGCGGTGGATACGGCGGCGGCAGAAGCAGCGGCGGTGGATACGGCAGCGGTGGTGGCGGCGGCTACAAGAAAAGTGGTGGCGGCTACGGCGGTGGCAGAAGCAGTGGCGGTGGATATAATAAAGATTATTAATTCTGATTTATAGACATTTTAGTTAAATCCTTTTCAGAAATGAGAAGGATTTTTTTTGCTCAGCCCCATGTACTTAAGCTATATTCTCTCCAAATGCAACCCGTATAATATCATCCTTTTTTTATTACTAAATATGCCGAAGTAATAGGGGAAATATTATACGAAACTGAATTATACATTATTCTAAACTTACAGGGTATAATACTTGTAGAAAAGATTGTTTAGATTAAATTCTATTCAAATGCGGTATAATACCTTTAATCTTTGCCGTATTATTACGACACAAGCAGTAAATTCCTTAATGACAATATTGGGCACTATCGCTCTTGCCTACCCTTTAAAGCTGTATATCTTTGTACCAGAAGTTGATTGATGTTCAACAAACATTAATCATTCCGATAACATCGGGTCCAAATCCACTGAAAACAACCAATTCCTTTAATCCGGGAAAAACCAAAAATCCGATATCAGTCAACTTCTTTTTTTCTTTTTTATCCAAATCCTAAGAAGAATTAAATATCCAGATGAAAAACAGGCTTAAAGAACTATCCATATCCTGATAAAAGCCAAAACCTCAAGATCAAATTTTTAAAACTTCTTCCTCAACCGGGTGGAAGTTTTTTTTTGCAAAAATAGAAAAGACTCCCTTTACCAATAAAGTACGAATAAAATGATAATTGAAAATTGTATTCATTTTTTAAAAGATAATACTGATTGAACTTTGGTAAAAACTCAATACCATAAATCCATAAGGGCTAAACGGCTGATAGTTGAGTGCTATACTCTAAAGTTATAGTCCATTTTCAATAGCCAATTGATACAACTTAAGAATCATTTCACTAATAATTATACAATGACCGATTTAAAATTTAAAAAACTAAATGAGGCACATACCTCAATTTTCAAATAGGAATACACGGGCAAATACGATAAATATTGCCGTAGGAATACGACACCCACAGTAATTTCATTAACCTAAACATTAGGCACAACTGCTCTTTCATACAGATACTTAGCACTATATCTTTGTACCAGATGATTGATAATAAATCATCTCGATAATAATCGAATCCAAATCCACTGAAAGCTAACAATAACCTATAAAAGACCCAAGCCAATACCTAAGAAAAATATTTACCGATAGTAATCGGAACCAATGAAAACCAGGACCTAAAAGCCTTCCCTTATCCAAGGAAAACCAACCCACAGAATTAAA
>JAFDXH010000083.1 GCA_018268075.1 Bacteroidota bacterium
TACCCATACAGGTCCGCGCCAATTAGAATTGCCGCCAAACATTCCCGAAGTAGAATCGCCAGGGTCATACTGAATTGCAAATGTTTTTCCTTCGTAATTAATTGAATAGGGCTCATTCTGATAAACCTTAGACAAGGCCCTGATACCACCCGGAGATAAAAACTCTGATTCATCCAATACCTTCACAAATAAATTTTGCAGGCGTTCTTTATCTACCAGGCTTAATAAAATAGACTCATCTTCAAAATGATTCTGACTGGGCAGGTAAAGGTGATTGGCCTCCCGATATTTTTGAAACCATTGCATTCGCTTAGCAAAATCCGGCAATTCCTTAATTACCTCCTTTTCTATTTTAGTAACAGCAAACATCGGTGACAAGCCCACAATAGACCTTACTTTCAAAGGAATAGCGTCTGAATTATTGAGTGATAGCACATCATAATAAAACTTATCCTGATCATTCCACAATCCAAGTTCATTGAGCGCTTCTGCAATGATTACAAAGTGTTCATAAAATTTTGTTGCAGAGTCTTCAAATGAAATATCCTGAGTGGCAATCTCCATGGCAATATTCATCATATCCAAAGCATACATGCCCATCCAGGATGTGCCATCTGCCTGCTCCAGCAGCATATTTCCGGGCAATACTACACTACGGTTGAAGAGCCCGATATTATCCAACCCCAAAAAGCCGCCTTCGAAAATACTATTTCCATCGGCATCTTTACGGTTAATCCACCAGGTAAAATTTATAATAAGTTTTTGAAATATTTTTTTCAGAAAAATTAAATCCCCTTTTCCCTTGGCCTTCTTTTCTATTTTGTACACTTGCAGCGCAGCAAAGGCATGTACAGGCGGGTTTACATCATCAAAATCCCATTCGTATGCAGGCAATCTTCCCTGAGGGTCCATATACCACTCTCTCATAAGTATCACGAGCTGATGCTTGGCAAAAACAGGATCAATGAGCGCAAGCGTAATACAATGAAATGCTGTATCCCAGGAAGCATACCATGGGTATTCCCAATTATCAGGCATAGAAAGAATATCCTGATTCTTTAAATACTTCCACGTATGATTTCGCCCCTGTTTCCGTTCATCTGTATCGGGTGATATTCCATCACCATTATTGATCCAACTGGTAAGGTCATAATGGTAATACTGCTTGTTCCACAGCATGCCTGCAAAGGCCTGCCGCTGAATATTTTTATGCTCATCGGTACATCCCTGTGGGTGAATAGATGCATAAAATTCATCGGCTTCGTTTTTTCTTTGAGTAAATATTTTTTCAAACCCCTGAGGAAAAAAATCAGCAACTTTCTTATTTTTTAACCTCAGATAAATTATTTCAGATTTACCGGATTCTATTTCAAACTTGTAAACCGGCGAACATTTTGTCCCTTGCTTTTTCTGCCTTAACTTATCTATGTTTTTTCCGGTAATAATCGCATCATGAAAAGCATCCTTTACAAATTCATTGTTATTGGGCTTTTGAAACAGTCGTTCAAAATTCGTTTCATTTTCAGTAAACAATACAGTTTCTGTATTTTGAAAATACAAATAATAATCACCTAATTCATTGTGGCTTGCTTCTAAAATTTGTTTATCTACCTGGGTGATAGTTGGCCTGGACTGTTCGCCCAGATAATGCCAATTATTAAAGAACCATAAAGTAGGAAGTACCGTTAAAGGGGCCTTATCTGGGCCTCGATTGATCATTTCTATTTTTATAAAAATATCCTCACTGTCTTCTTTTGCATATTCAAAAAAGATATCAAAATATTTGTCATCATTAAAAACTCCGGTATCTAATATTTCGTATTCCGGTTGTGCTTTATCAAGCGCTGCATTTGTATTTAACAAATCGAGGTAGGGGTATGCTGCCTGAGGATATTTGTAAAGTAATTTCATGTAATAATGAGAGGGCACATTATCCAGATAATAATAAAGTTCTTTTACATCTTCTCCATGATTGCCTTCATGATTGCCCAGTCCAAATAATCGCTCTTTTAATATTGGATCCTTTCCATTCCAGAATGCCATACTTAAACATAAAAGTTGATTGATATCTGAAATTCCGCCCAAGCCGTCTTCGCCCCAGCGATATACCCGGCTGCGTGCATGATCATGTGGAAAATATTCCCATGCTTTTCCATCGCTACTATAATCTTCCCTCACAGTACCCCATTGCCTTTCACTAAGGTAAGGACCCCATTTTTCTATAGGAATTTCTTTTCTTGCGTTTGAATCTAAGCGGTTTTGTTCCGCTGTTACATTTTCTGACATAATATTATTTTAACCATTGGTAGAAAATCCGGGATAAAGCAACATTCCTCCATCTACAAAAAGGGTAGTTCCTGTAAGATAATCTGATTGATCACTGGCAAGCCATACAGCTACTTTCCCAATATCTTCAGGCTGGCCTATGCGACCATAAGGAATTAGTGTAAGTAGTTTTTTTAAAGAGTCGGGGTCGCCCCAGGCAGATTGATTAATGGGCGTTTGTATCGCTCCCGGGCCAATACTATTGATCCGTATTTTTTTTGGCGCCAGTTCCTGAGCCATACTCTTCATCATCATTTCTATACCGCCTTTACTGGCAGCATAGTTTACATGACCTGCCCAAGGAATCACCTGATGTACGCTGCTCATACAAATTATTTTACCGGCAGCACAACTTCGTTCTGCTACTACCCCTCTTCTTAAAAATTCTCTTATCGCTTCGCGCGCACAAAGGAACTGGCCTGTAAGATTCACATTGATTACCAATTGCCAATCTGCAAGCGACATATTTTCTATTGGCGAATCTTTTTGAAGCCCTGCATTGTTCACCAGAATATCAATCGTGCCATATTCAGCAAACATTTGCTGAAACATTGCCTGTACTTCTGCTTCATTGCTTACATCTGCTTTAATAGCAATTGCATTTCCACCCGTACTTTTAATTTTATCTACTACCTGCTGCGCCAGTTCAGGATGGGTTACATAATTCACTACAACATTGGCCCCTTGCTCGCCCAATGCAATTGCAACAGCTTCACCTATGCCGCTATTGGCCCCGGTTACCAACGCAGCCTGTCCCTTAATTTTTAAAGAATACTCCATTTATATACTTATTTTAAAATTTTCTTTACGGAAATATTATGCCAATAAATAATACCTGTACAAAATTTTATTGCTTAGAGAGTATTTTTCCAGAGTATTTTACCTGAAAATAACCATCCGGCTCACTTTAAGGTTACGAAAAAATACTGTGCACAACTTTTCTTAAGTTTTTTCCAATTATAAACAATAAAAAGCGTTTAAATATAGACGGCACCATCAAAAAGAAAAATATGATGAAACAATTACTTATCGTATTCCTATTGATCAGCAATACTTGCGCAGCACAAGTAAACAACATCCTTAGTGCAGATGCAAAAAATTTTTATACTAAGGCAATGCCCTTAGTAAAGCCGGGAGTTAAAAATATGGTTGAAAATATGGGTATGCATTTCAGCAACCATACTATTAATGTAGATAGCCTTTTGGAACAATTAAAGCACAAAAAAGAACTGGCAAGATTTACTCCTCATGAGTTAAAAGGCATCATAGTACTTATAATGGTGCAGGCTTCAGACAATGCAGACATGCGCATTAAACAGTTGGTGACACACACCGCTTCAGATAATGGAGAAAATAATACGGCCGCGCAAACCGACCTCATTATTCAGAATAAAAGCCAGATAGCTGCAAATGCAAATCTGGTAATGAATAATATAGCCATCAATAAAGAGGAAATTCTTCGCTCTTTTAAATAACCATTCAGAAAAAAAGTTTGAAGTAATTTTGGCGCCATGGCGCAAAAAAAATTAAAGCGGTTTAGTGAAATAAAATCCTTTCCCAATGTAATGGAGTACCCAACAGGTATGCAAGGAAAATGGCATACCTATTTTAAAAATAGCCATCCAATCGTACTGGAACTGGCCTGCGGTAAAGGGGAATATACTACAGGCCTGGCAGCGTTATTTCCAGAAAAAAATTTTGTAGGAGTAGATATTAAAGGAAACCGGATATGGGCAGGAGCAAAAAAAGCACTTGAAGAAAAGATAGAGAATGCGTCCTTTCTTCGCACCCAGATTGACAAAATCAATGATTATTTCGATCATGGTGAAGTAGATTCTGTATGGATCACCTTTCCCGACCCTCAACTGAGAACCTCTCGAGCTTCTAAAAGGCTTACCCATCCAAAATTTTTGCGAAAATATTTTTATATCCTTAAACCAGGAGGTAAAATTCATCTAAAAACAGACTCCCCACATCTCTATAATTTTACTAAACTTGTAGCACAATTGTATGGGCTTCGCATTTTGGAGGATATTGATAACGTACTGGCACAAACGAAAATTTCGGATGAGTTAAAAATAAAAACGCATTATGAAGGCTTGGATATTTCCGGAAGTAGTACCATCTTTTATTTAAGTTTCAGCCTTCCGGAGTTTATTCCGGAAAATGATGACCAGCTACATTCAATATTAAAAGAAGGTATGTGAAACAGGAAAATAAACTTATAGAAAGTGTAGATTTTTATTTCGAAAATGGCTTTATGATATTTACGCCTGAGTACCACACCAATCGGGGCTATTGCTGTGGGAATGGATGCCGGCATTGCCCTTTTGATTATAAAAATGTACCCGAACTACTTAAGCAGCAATTGCTCGCAGCAAGAAACCCAGCTTTAAAATAACCTGCAAATACTTTGATGAAAAAAAAAGCCGCTAAAATAAAACAGGAAGAAAAGCCTCGAAGTACTACCAGGCAATATTCATTTTTTGAAGATGTATATGCAGTAGTACGCCAGGTGCCCAAAGGGCGGGTAACTACCTTTGGTGCAATAGCCTCCTACCTCGGCACCAAACTTTCTGCCAGAATGGTGGGCTGGGCCATGAATGGGGCGCATACCGCCGAACAAAAAGTACCTGCTCACCGGGTAGTAAACAGAAATGGAATGCTCTCTGGCAAAGCGCATTTTGCTACGCCTACCCTGATGCAGGAACTTTTAGAAAAAGAAAAAATAAAAGTAGTAGATGATACGGTAGTTAATTTTGAAAAATTATTCTGGGATCCTGCAGTAGCGCTGGGCTGGTAGTAAGGCTCCCGCATTTTTCTTTCCATCTTTGGAGTGCTTTGCCTTCACCTAAAATCTCATTTTAAATTTTGGTATATTTAATTTACCACTCATTTCTTTTTGTGGTTTAAAAAATATCCGGCAATCAAGAGAGATAAACTCATTACGAATATGCCGGCGTATTAGATGCAATGTATTTAATTTTGCATCCTATATATTTTTAAATGAATCTACAACTTCACCGAACTGTATTTGGAAAAGAGGAGCATAAAGGAAATGTATTGTCCAGAGCAGAAGCTCAAGGGCTATTAGACGAATGGGTACTCAACGAGCGATTGAAACTGCACATGCTACAGGTGGCAAGGTTAATGCAGGCTTGGGCTTCAGAAAAAGAGTGCCTTAGTGAGCAAGATCAATGGCGCTGGGAAATGGCCGGCCTGCTTCATGATGCAGATTGGGATCAGTGGCCCGATCAGCATTGCAAAAAAATAATTGAAGAATTAGAGCAAAGAAATATTGACCCCGAAATAATACATGCCATTGCTTCGCATGGCCATCTGCATTTTGGTGTAGTACCCCAATCAAAAATGGACAAGATGCTATACACCTTTGATGAACTATCCGGCTTGATACATGCCTACTCTCTCATGCGCCCACAAGGCTACGAAGGCATGGATATAAAAGGAGTAAAAAAAAGATTGAAAGAAAAAACCTTTGCTGCCGGAGTAAATAGAGATGAGATAGCAGATGCATGCCTGCGAGCAGAAGTGCTACTAGAAGATTTAATTCAATTTATAATTGACCACCAGCCTCAGGTAGTGCTGCAATAGAATAGATGGTTAAATACTGTTTTCAAAATTTTTCATTTGCTCTATCAAATATTGCACACTGCTTAATGGAGTAGCATTGTAAAGCGATACCCGAAACCCACCAGATAAGCGATGCCCTTTTATTCCATAAATATTATTTTGCTTCGCAAATTCAAGAAATCTCTTTTCCATTAAATTATCTTCCGTCACAAAACAAACATTCATATTACTACGATCATCTTTCCGCACAGTTCCTTTGAATAAGGCGCTGCTATCTAAATAATCATAAAGCATACGAGATTTTTCATTATTCAATTTTTCCATAGCCGCTACGCCCCCATTAGTTTTGAGCCATCTAAGGGTAAGCATCGAAACCAAAATGGCAAACACGGGCGGAGTATTCAACATGCTCTTTGCTTCTATATGCTTGGCATAGTCCATAATAGGCGGTATGCGCCGTTTGATTTTTCCTAAAATATTTTTATTGATAACAGCCAAAGTGGCTCCTGCTGCACCGGCATTTTTTTGTACGCCGGCATATATCAGATCAAAAGAATTAAAATCCATTTGCCTACTGAAAATATCGCTCGACATATCTGCTACAAGAGGGACATTCACTTGTGGAATATTTTTCCATTGAGTACCAAAGATGGTATTGTTGGTAGTGAGATGAAAATATTTAGCTCCCACCACAGGTTCTATCGTATCTGGAATGTAATTATAGTTTTTATCTTTAGATGAACAGGCTATAGCTACTTTTCCGAAACATGATGCTTCGTCTATTGCTTTGCCGCTCCACACACCTGTGTCTGCAATGGCTACCGTTTCGTCTTCCTCTAATAGATTCATCGGTATCTGCATAAACTGTGTGGTAGCGCCACCATGCAAAAATAAAACTTCGTGATGCGCATCAAGATCCATCAATTCCTTTACAAGTGATCTTGCCTCATTCATCACCTCTTCAAAAAGTGGTGTACGGTGGCCTATTTCTAAAATAGAAAGGCCGCTACCATTAAAATTTATGATTGCTTTAGCGGCTTCATCAGTTACTTCCTTGGGCAAGGCAGATGGGCCTGCATTAAAATTGTACATCATTGATCTTAAAATAAAATTGAAAAAATTTCTGGCGCGAAAATAATATTTTATAAAATGCTAATCGTGCTCGCGGCCTTTAATACTATTAGAGCGCCAATCTTCATCCAGTTTTTCAAATTCTTTCAAATCCCCTTCAGAAAATTGCTGATTGGCAATATCCTTCAGGTCTGGCTGGCCGGCATTTACCCAGGCTGTGTACCAAAATGAGGCCACAGAATAAATTGACATTCTCATTCTGCGCTCTACCATACCATTTAACATTTTATCGTATGCTTCTGTATAAGCTGTAGAATATTGCTTTATCACTACATTATTCCGCTGTTCAAATGAATATTTAGAATTTCCGGGAAATTTTTTACTGAGTATTTTTTCATCTCTTAATACTGAATCTGATGCCAATGCGCTTTCTAATACTCTTGCCCAAATATATTCACCCGGGTCTTTTATATAGGCAGCTTTGCCAATAAAAAAATCAAACCTTTTTTCAGCAAGCAGCTCCGGTACACGACTTTCCCAAAAACCATGGATCCCCTTTTGGTCTGTTAATTGCCCATTATGATTGCTACTTGCATGCAGAGGCACATGGGCATCGGCAATATAATGACCCAGTTCTGTACTGGTTTTTAAAATAGCAGAAAAATTTTTATCCTTAAATGCTTTTGTAAGCCTGCCAAGCATTACCTGCACATGCCAAGGCACTATACCATTAGCCATTAAGGTATCTTCTCCATATTTTGCTACTGCATCTTTCCATTTATGCGGCAGTTCCGGAAAAGGATATTTACCATAATAATCAATATCTAAATAATGCCTTGGCCCCTCTGCTGCTATAGCATAGCGTCGCTTATCCGGATCAATGGCATGCTCCGTTATAAATTCAATATTAGGCTTATAAAACACAAGCATCTGAGGAGGCAACAGAAAGACCGCATAAAAATTTATTTTTTTATGCCCATAAAACCCCCAACAAAAACAAGGAGAAGCTAATGATACTAAAACCAGAGCTATAAAAAATTTTTTCATTCATCAAGTATTTTGCTGCAAAATTTCTTCATCAGTAAGTGTTTCTGTAACACCGCCGCTTACCGCAAATTTCATTGCCTGAGCACTACTGATCATCGGCAACAATTTAATCCTTTCTTTGGGAACAATATACACATTTCCGGCTACTGAATAGGCCATTGGCAAATAAACTGCTACATAATTCTGCATTCCAAAACTAGCCATATCATCCTGAGTAATAAATCCTACCCTCCAGGTATCTGCATAATCTACATTTGCCAGTACATTCTGCGTGAACTTCTTTTTATTGCCGGCAAAGGCTTCGAAAAAATCGCGGACAAATGAATAAAATAATTTTATCCCAGGAGTTTTTTCCAGTATCCTATCCAATACAGAAAGCAGGCGGCCCATTACAAAAAAAGAACTGAGGTATCCAATAAGAATTATAAAAGCAATAATAATCAAAAACCCCAAGCCCGGAATATTAATCGCCGGCCTGAGAAGGCCATCAATTTTATCAAACACTAAATAAATAAAATAAACAGTGATAGATACCGGCCCCAAAATAAGCAGGCCTTGCAAAAAATACTGTATTGCTCGTTGATACCGCTTCGTTTTCATAAAAAATATTTTAATGGCCAAAGTTACTGCTTGTATAAAGCAATCAGGTAAGTTATTGATAACCTCTAAAAAAAGTATTGCGCCGATTAGCAGGAATTGATTCCATTTTATAAAAAATATTACCGGAAACTTTGGTAACTAAAATAGTTTCCATAGTTTTGCGCCCCGCATGGAAATCAGAAATCATATAAAAGTTATAGCTGACCATCTATTCAGAAAATTTGGTATAAAGTCTATTACCATGGACGAAATTGCCACTCAGGCTGGTATATCCAAAAAAACGATTTATCATTCTTTTTCTGATAAAAAAGAATTAGTGGATGAGGTAGTAGTAGATATTTTAAATGGAAATAAAATCTGCTGCGGCGAAAGCCGAAAATATGCTACCAATGCTATTGAAGAAATATTTTTGGCGATGGAAAACCTCAACAGGTTATTGGGAAATATGAACCCTTCCATTCTGTTCGACATTCAACGCAGCTATCCGGCTACATACAAGAGGTTCATAGAGTACAAGCAAAATTTTCTATTGACAATCTTTAGGGAAAACCTGAATCGGGGTATCAAAGAAGAACTCTACAGGCCAGAATTAAACGTGGAGCTTATAAGTAGAATGCGCCTTGAGATGGTGATGATCCCTTTTAAAGAAGATATATTCTCTTTAAGCAAAAAGACCCTGTTTGAAGTACAGGAAGAATTTACGGAATATTTTTTGTTTGGTGTAGCATCTCCCAAAGGGTATAAATTAATAATGAAATATAAACAAGATCGGGCTGAAAAAAAGAATACAAAAAAAGAATTATGAAATCAAATCATTTAATAAAGAAGTTGTTTCTGGGCTTGGCCATATCGGGCACCTTAAATGCTACTGCACAACAAGGGCAGTCAACACCACATGTTTATAAATTTTCAGCAAAAGAAGCAGTTGACTATGCACTGGCAAATTCAGTGCCCGTAAAGAACGCTCTATTGGATATACAATCGCAAATGCAAACCAATAAAGGGATCACGGCGGCGGCTCTTCCACATTTGAATGGTAGTGCCAGCCTTAGTTATAATCCTAACGTGGCTACTCAAACTATTCAGGATTTTATTTCGCCTGCAGTATATGGGGTACTTATTAAAAATCAGGTAAAGGATGGAAATGGCCAGCCTATTCATGCACCGGGCAACTATGATTATTTTAGTATTGGCTTTGGCTCTAAATATTCTTTGAATGGCGGCATTGACTTTAATCAGTTATTATTTGATGGACAGGTATTCGTAGGGCTTCAGGCGCGGCGTGCATCTATACAAAATGCTGCTTTGAATGCTCAGGTCACTCAAGAAAAAATAAAGACCAATGTGTACAAAATCTATTACCAATTAGTGGTAGGTCAAAGGCAAATAGGCACACTCGATGCGAATATTACCAACTATGAAAAACTACTGCATGATACGCGGGAGATCTATAAAAATGGTTTTGCAGAAAAACTGGATGTAGATAAAGTACAGGTACAGCTAAGCAATCTGGAAACACAAAAATTAAAGGCTCAAAACCAGATAGAGGCTGGTAATGAAGGATTAAAATTCTTGCTGAATATTCCTACCACCGATTCATTGATACTTACTGATACACTTTCTGACGAACAGATAAAATCAAACATCCTTAATCAGGAATTCAACTTTGAAGACCGTAAGGAATACCAGCAGTTGGAGTCTTTAGTTACCTTAGGAAAATATAATATAAAGCGGTATAAATTGAGTGCATTGCCTACGCTGTCGCTTGCTGCCAACTATAGCAAAAGTGCTCAGCGTCAAGTATTTGATTTTTTTAAAGGCCCTTATTTTACTTCCTCATTTATAGCACTACGGCTCAATATGCCCATTTTTGATGGTGGTGCCAGGCGCGCTAACCTGGAAAACGCAAGAATAAATTTGCAAAAATTAAATAACAGCCTTAGCCAATTACAATTATCTATCAACAATGATGTAACGCAGGCCCGTCTTAATATGCGCTCTGCCATAATAACGATGGATGTACAAAGAAAAAATATAGATCTGGCACAGCAAGTGTATAATACCACTAAGCTTAAGTATGAGCAAGGGCTTGGCAGCAATCAGGAAATAAGCACCGCACAAACAGATCTTATAAGCGCTCAAAATAATTACTACAACTCACTTTACGATGCGGTAATTGCAAAAATTGATTACCTCACCGCTACAGGAAAACTTTAAAAAAATATCACAATAAATAAAAAATGAAAACAATAACTCCGGTATTTATTACAATTGCAGCAACACTCTTTTTGGTTTCCTGTGGCGATGGCAAGAAGGAAAAAGATGGATCATTGGGTGATAAAAAAGTTCAGCTTGAAAAACTAAAAACTGAAAAAACCAAATTGGATGATAAGATCGTTGCCTTGGAGAAAAATATTGCTCAGTTGGATACCTCATCTACTGTTGCACAAACACCCAAGTTGGTAGCACTCAATACAATCAAGAAAGAAGATTTTAAACACTACATTGATCTTCAGGGAAAGGTAGATGCGCAGAATATTTCTTACATAACCCCCAGTGGGCAGCCAGGCCAGATAAAAGCGATCTATGTAAAGCAGGGCGATCAGGTACATAAGGGTCAACTGATTTTAAAATTAGATAATACTATAGCCCTGCAAAATGTGAATGCAGTACGCCAGCAATTAAACAGTGTAAAGGCTCAATTAGATCTGGCAAAATCAGTGTACAGCCGACAGAAAAATTTATGGGATCAGCACATAGGTACAGAAGTGCAGTTGCTACAAGCTAAAACAAATGTGGAATCTTTAGAAGGACAGATAAAGGCCATACAAGCAAATGTAAGTACTGCCCAACAGCAAGCCAACCTTGCAAATGTATATAGCGATGTAAATGGCTCTGTAGATGAAGTAACTGCACATGTAGGCGAAACATTCAATGGTAACCCTGCTGCAGGTGGTTATATAAAAATTGTAAATAAAACTGATTTGAAAGTAACTGTAAATATTCCAGAGAATTATGCAGGCAAAGTATCTAAAGGAACTCCTGTAATTGTAAACATTCCAGATGTAAATAAAAATTTTAATGGGGCTATTTCATTTATAAGCCAAACTATTGGCAGCACTACCCGTGGAATAACTGCAGAAGTAAAAGTGCCGGCTGGTATGCCCCTGAGGCCAAATCAAATTGCTCTGATAAAGATTCTGGATTATGCCGCACCCAATTCAATATCAGTTCCATTAAATGTATTGCAGACAGATGAAAAAGGCAAGTACATAATGGTGGCCGTAAAAGAAGGCAACAACATGGTAGCGAGAAAAAGAGCAGTGCAGATTGGGCAATTATATGGTGAACGAATCGAAATAAAGCAAGGGTTGCAGGAAGGCGATCAAGTAATTACAGATGGCTACCAGGGAATGTTTGATGGACAATTGATAACTATTAATTCCTGATAAAAAATTTCAAATTGCTTCTTATAGCACAATAAAAAATATATGAGCTCATTCGAAAAAATCGGAGAAAAATATAAACAACTAAAGCCCACCACCTGGGCCATCAGTAACAAAACTTCTATTTATCTACTAATCATTTTTGTTTCGATCATTGGTGTTTTCCAATTTGTCACTTTACCAAAGGAGCAATTTCCTGATATCGTTATCCCTACCATTTTTGTACAAACGATTAATGTGGGCAATTCGCCCAAGGATATGGAAAATTTGGTGACACGGCCAATAGAGAAACAATTAAAAGGGATTACAGGTGCCAAAATCAATAAAATTACCAGCACCTCCCTACAAGATTTCTCAGCAATTACAGTTGAGTTTGAAACCAATGTACAAACTGAGGTAGCTCTGCAAAAAGTAAAAGATGCGGTAGATAAAGCAAAGAAAGATTTGCCCACAGATCTTACCCAAGAACCCAATGTGCAGGAAATAAGCTTTAGTGAACTACCCATCATGTTTGTAAACCTGAGTGGTGATTTTGACATGATGCAATTGAAAAAATTTGCTGATGATTCAAAAGACAAATTGGAAGAGCTGCCAGAAATAACTCGTGTAGATATTGTAGGCGCGCCAGAAAGAGAGTTTCAGATTAATGTAGATAATTATAAGATGCAAAGCTCAGGCATCACCTTTGATGATATAGCCAATGCAGTGCAACGTGAGAATGTAGATATCTCAGGCGGATTGCTGGATGTAGGAAATATGAAACGTACTCTGCAGCTAAAAGGCCAGTTTAAAACTGCTTATGATATTGAAAAAATAATCGTGCGAAATACAAGTGGCGCTCCAATATACCTCAAAGATATTGCTACTATAAAAGATACCGTAAAAACGAGCGAGAGCTTCGCCCGATTGGATGGAAAGAATGTAGTAACCCTCAACATTATAAAACGAGCAGGTGAAAATCTGATTCAAACATCTGATGATGTAAAAAAGACAGTAGAACAATTAAAGGCGACTATTTTACCAGCAAACCTTGATGTAGTAATTACAGGTGATCAGAGCCGTGCTACCCGCACTTCATTTAATGATCTTGTAAATTCAATTGTAATTGGTTTTATACTGGTATTGCTCATACTTATGTTCTTCATGGGAGTCACCAATGCATTTTTTGTGGCTCTTTCTGTGCCTTTGAGCATGTTTGTAGCATTCCTGTTTTTACCTGCCGCCACATTGATAACAGGGTCAGACGTAACGCTTAATTTTATTGTGTTATTTGCCCTGTTGTTCGGGTTGGGAATTATTGTGGACGATGCCATAGTAGTAATAGAAAATACCCACCGCATCTTTATAGAAAACAAAGGGAAAATTTCTGCAATGGAATCTGCTAAGATGGCTGCAGGAGAAATATTTATTCCCGTACTGGCAGGTACACTCACTACACTGGCGCCATTTTTCCCCTTATTGTTTTGGCCAGGTATCATTGGCAAGTTCATGATCTATTTGCCTACAATGCTCATCTTTACCCTTACGGCATCACTGGTAGTTGCTTTTATCATGAACCCCGTTTTTGCCGTGGACTTTATGAACCATCCTGAGGATGTTACTAAAAAAAGAAAATCGGCCATCTTTAAAAGCAAAGCATTTCTAATACCACTACTCGCTGGTATTTTAGCTGATCTTCTTCATTTTCCATTTATTGGAAACCTGCTGATATTCTTTGCATTAATTGTAGTGCTCAACACATATATTTTTGACCACCTGATTCATGCTTTTCAAAACAAGGTACTACCTGCTATCATGGCTAATTATGAAAAACTGCTCAGGTGGGCAGTAGCAGGCTGGCGGCCGGTTTGGCTACTTTTGGGAACATTTCTTTTACTCATTGTGTCTGTATTGTTTTTTGCAGCCCGCAAAGTACCAGTGGTATTTTTTCCAAAGGGCGATCCCAACTTTATTTATGTATATCTAAAACTGCCTGTTGGAACTAACGTACTCTATACAGATAGTGTGACTAAAGTGTTGGAAAATCGGGTAACCAAAGTACTGGATGGGGCAAATCAAAAACATAACCCAATAGTAGAAAGTGTTATTTCTAATGTGGCTGTAGGCGCTTCTGATCCGAGCAGTGGCGATAGAAGCACGCAACCTAATCTTGGCAGGGTACAGGTTTCATTTGTAGAATTTGAAAAAAGGCATGGAGTATCTACCGCCCCCTATCTGGATTCTATCAGAAAAGTGGTAAGGGGAATTCCTGGTGCGCAAATATCTGTAGCACAGGAAAGTAGCGGCCCCCCTACTGATCCGCCAATAAACATTGAAGTAGCAAGCGAAAATTTTGAAGTACTTACTTCTACAGCTACACAATTAAAAAGGTATCTCGATAGCATGCAAATACCCGGAGTGGAAGATTTAAAATTGGATGTGGATCTTACCAACCCTGAGATTACCCTCTCAGTAAACAGGGAAAGGGCATTGATTGAAGGAGTATCAAGTGCTCAAATAGGGCAACAGATACGCACCGCACTTTTTGGAAGAGAAGTATCCAAAATTAAAGATGGCGAAGATGAATATAAAATTCAATTGAGAAACGATGAACTTCAGCGCACCAGCTTGTCCGACTTGCTTAATATGAAAATAGTATTCAGAGATATGGCCAGTGGAGGCCAGGTGAAGCAAATCCCCATAAGTTCACTGGTGGATGTAGATTATACAAGCACCTATGGTAGTATAAAAAGAAAAAATGTAAAAAGAGTTATTACCCTCTTTTCGAATGTGCTTAGTGGTTATACTCCTACTGATGTAAATAAAACTATTGCCTCAGCTATAAAAGATTTTCCTAAAAAAGATAATAGTGTAACCATCACTCAAACAGGCGAAGGCGCACAGCAGGCCGAAACCGGTGCTTTTCTTGCAAAAGCATTGTTGATAGCATTGATGTTAATTTTATTTATACTTGTTTTGCAATTTAACTCTGTAAGCAAATCGGTTATCATTCTTACAGAAATATTATTCAGTATCATTGGTGTGTTATTAGGTTTTGCTATTACCGGCATGCAGGTTTCTGTAGTAATGACGGGTATTGGAATTGTAGGGCTCGCAGGAATAGTGGTAAAGAATGCAATATTAGTTATTGACTTTGCAGATGAATTAAGAGCACGAGGTATGAAGACCAAGGAGGCCGTTATCCAGGCCGGCAAGATCAGAATTATACCGGTATTACTTACGGCACTTGCAGCCATCTTTGCCTTGATTCCTTTGGGCATTGGATTCAACATCAATTTTATCACGATGTTCTCCGACCTTAACCCACACATTTTCTTTGGAGGCGATAGCGCCCGGTTTTGGAAGCCTCTTGCCTGGACAATCATATTTGGGTTAGCGTTTGCATTTTTCATGACGCTAATAATGGTACCTACTATGTATTTGATAGCAGAAAGGCTTAAAAGGCCCATGCGCAGAATGTTTGGCGGCAAATGGATATCTATGTTGGGCATACCACCACTAACCATATTATTTATCCCATTGATGTTTGTGACCATGATTGTTCACAATATAAAGGCAGCAAGACGCAAAAGGGAAATGGGCAATGAAGTAAGTGAGCGATGGACAGGGAGTTGGTTCTGACAGCAAAGTTTCTCTGTGAAATAAAACGAATATTACACGGAGAGAAGCCAGAGAATCACTGAGCTACGCAGAGAGAGGAAAAACCTCTGTTGTTCTCTGTGAAACACTCCGTGGTTCTCTGTGAAATAAAAAAAATATTACACAGAGAGAAGCCAAAGAATCACTGGGCTACACAGAGAGAAGAAAAACCTCCGAGGCACTCTGTGAAATAATCCGTGGTTCTCTGTGAAATAAAACTAATATTACACAGAGAGAAGCCAGAGAATCACTGAGCTACGCAGAGAGAGGAAAAACCTCTGTTGTTCTCTGTGAAACACTCCGTGGTTCTCTGTGAAATAAAACGAATATTACACAGAGAGAAGCCAGAGAATCACTGAGCTACACAGAGAGAGGAAAAACCTCTGTTGTTCTCTGTGAAATACTCCGTGGTTCTCTGTGAAATAAAAAAAAATTACACAGAGGGAAGCCAGAAGGTAGTTTATCTTTTATCGCCCAACTACAACTATAAAACCCTCTGCCCCCGCCATTTTTATTCCCTACAATAAATACGAGATGTTTTCGTTTATAAATTAATCCTTTTCACAAGAAAATATATCCACATGATTGTAAAAGAAATTGTTTGCCAGCTATTAATAGCCACACACATTATAATGTATTTTGAAAATAGGCGTCACAAGGCCAAAGCCTGAAAATAATTTTTCTGTTTTCATCTAAATACGGTAGCTGTAATGGTTGCCGTTTTTTTTATGCCCGTATTCTGATTCATAAAAAAGATTGCTCACCATTCTTCAGGTAAAATCATCTGCAATTTTCAGGCTAAAAAGGTTATTTTCGTTCAAATACACTTTATGAAGAATCTGACTTTTGCATTAATAATTTGCTTGATAATTCCCAATAATAGTTTTTCACAAATACAGGAAAATGCCTTACCGGCGAGTGCAGTAATTACAAATTCCAAGGCTATTGCCTTAAAGGAACATAAAAAAATATTAGTGATTTTTCATGCATCTTGGTGTGTATGGTGTCATCGTATGGATAGTGCAATGAACAGCGCCAGTGTAAAAGATTTTTTTCAAAAAAACTTTGTTATCACTCATCTAACTGTAGATGAAAGTAAAGACAAAAAGAATCTTGAAAATGAAGGGGCAAACGAAATGCGTACTGCATGGCATGGTGACAATCAAGGAATACCTTATTGGGTAATATTAGACAATGAGGGTAAAGTACTTGCAGATTCCCGGCTTGTAGGTGCTGACGGAAAGCCAGGCAATAGTGTAGGATGCCCTGCGCAACCCGAGGAGGTAGATTATTTTTTAAGCGTACTTAAAAAAACTACCTCCGCTTCAATGGCGCAATTAGAACTGGTAAAACAACGTTTTTTGAAAAATAAATAAAATTCTATTGTTCATCCAGAACTTTTACTTCAGTTCTTCTATTTTTTTGTCTTCCCTCTTCTGTATTATTTTCTTCAATAGGTTCATCTGCGCCATAGCCTTTAGCCTCCACGCGGCTTTCTTCAATTCCTTTAGCGATTAAATAAGCCACAATAGATTTAGCTCTTTCAAGGCTTAAAATTTTATTCTTCGCATCAGTGCCTACATTATCGGTGTGGCCTCCTATTTCTATACGCACCCTGGGTTTTCGTTTTAAATATTCCACCAGATCGTCTAGCACTGCATACGATTCCGGGCGAAGGGTGGCTTTGCCAAAATCAAACTCCACATTGTTTAATACAAAAATTTTTGACGGCTCAAACTCAAGATTTACTTTAAAAGCGTCTTTATAAAATGCATTGGCTCCAAGAGATGGTATGTTCAACACATTCTGGCTTACAGAATCTTTAAAGCCCATTATAAAAATATCATATTGGTCACCCGTAGGAAGCCGTGTAGAAAATTTCCCGCCCTCATCACTTACTGCCTGATAATCATTCCCATTTTTATGGCTGCGAAATACTATTAGTTCATTGTTCAGAGCCATTCTACTATTGATATCCACAATTGATCCATCTACTTTAGCATCTTTGGGTACATTAGGCGCTACCTGAGCAAAAGAAGTAGAGAGCAACAAATAAGAAAATAAAAAGGTAATTACTGTTTTCATAATAATGGCTTTGCACCTATAAAACGAATACTATCTGCAATTATTTCAAAAAAGACTGCGAATACCTCTAAAAAATACCCTCATTAGGGTATTGTATAAAAATAGCTAAACAGTTGCTTTGTACCCTAATTAAAACCACACTAAAATGAGAAAGTTATCCTTTGTACTGGCGCTATTGTGTATATGCAGTGGCCTAATGGCGCAAAAAAATACTGATTGGACAAAAAATTTTCCTTCTAAAATTAATTGGTACAAAATATCAGACGCGGGCACCCTTGTAGTAGCAACCAAGGATGGGCTATATGGTATCAGCCCTGTAGATGGATCTGAAGTTTGGAAAAATGATGATATAGAAAATATTCAGGAATCTAACTATGACCCCATAGAAGGTACGCCCTATGCAGCACTCAGCAAAGCAGGCCTCACTAAGTCAGTAAATAATATTGTTGATTTGGTAACCGGAAAAATTGTTGCCAACACCAAAGACCTTGGGCTGCGTACCGTAAGCAAAAGAATATATTTAATGAAAAGTAATAAGGTTCTTTTTTATGGAGGCAGCGACAAAGGCGCGATGCTACTTGTATTGGCAGACCTTTCAACAGGCCAAAAAGTATGGGAGCAAGAAAAAATATTTTCAAAAAATTCTGAACAAATTGTATCTCAGGCCGGTGAAACTGCTGATGCCATCTTTATAGCAACCAATAAAAACATTTACAAATTAAAAAAAGAAACTGGCGAAGTGGTATATAACATTTCTATGAAAAGCGACCTACCTATGGCGCCGCCTGAAGAAGAAAAAGGTGGCGGTTTTGGAAAAATGTTTTCAATGGGAAAAACCATGGATAAGGCAGCCGGCCAAATGACGACACTCACTTCTGCTGAATTTTTCCAGCATACAGACCCCAACACTATTTATTTCTGGAATCAAGATATCCTTACTGCTTTCAATACTGCAGATGGAAAAGAAATATGGAAAAGAGTTGAGCTTCCATCGCCCATTGCTAATATATTATTTGACGATCGTGGCATGCTTGTAGCAACAGCCGAAAAAACTCAGGAAGATATTCAAAAGGCAAGTGAAAAGGGGCATGGCCTAATTGGTAAAATAAAAAGGTCGGGCGCGGGCAAGAAAAACAGAGCCACATTGCTATGCCTTGACATGGCATCGGGCGCAGCAAAATGGAACAGTGATATAGAGCTACAGGGTGATGTAGTAGCTTATAAACTTTCGGGAACCAAATTAATACTGGGTACTGCAAGAGACCAAGGAACCAATTTTATCAGTATTGTAGATCTTGATGCCGGAAAATCAATAACCCAAAAACCTTTGTCAATAAAGGGCACCGTTACTGATTTGCAAATAGTGCCGCAGGGCTTGTACTTCCGCACTACCGACCAGATCAACATTTTGGATCTGGGAACCGGAGATAAAACATGGAAAAAAGGATTTACAGTAAATAATTGTAGCGGGCAAAATGCAGATATCAAAACAGGATATGTATATGCCAACGGAACTGTTTACAAAGTTGATTTTGAAAAAGGGGATTTAACTGAATGGGTAACCGGAATCAGGTTTGACAATAAAGAAGAGCCTACAAGCCTTCAATTGCGGGAGAATGGGGTATTGCTTACCTCAGATCAAAATGCGAGATTGTACGATTATAATGGTAAGCAGGTATTTCATACCTATGAGCAGCCACCCGGAAGAACGCTCGCCGGCAAACTTACCAGCGGCCTGGGTGCCCTTACCTCTGCCGCAATATCTGCACAGCAAATGGCACAAAGTGCACAAATGAGCTATGCAAAAGGATATTATGGAAGCACCAGTTCATCATTGGATAACAGTATTAAGAACTCAAGCACCAATGCATCAAATTTTGGCGGTGCTGCTGTCGAAAGTTTTAAATCTATCAGCAAAAGGTTTAGCGCGACCAAACAAGCCAATAATTTTATAGCAATACTTACCAATTTTGGAGGCGGCAATACAGCCAAAGAAGCCGGAGTAATGATGATAGATAAATCTAATGGCAAAGAAATTAGAAAAATAATTCTTGGAGATAAAAAAGACCCAGACTATAAATTAGACGAATTAGGAAGGGTAGTGTATTACAAAGCAAATGGGTCTGAAATTTCAGGCTTTAGATTTTAGTGTGTGTTAAAAATGGGTTCAATCCCGGCCACCCTTCGGGGTGGCTTTCCTTTTTTGCAGCAAAATTTTTTTATCAATAAAATTCTTTGATTTTTACAAGGAAATATTCACCCAATCGATTTTTTTAAGAAAATATTTTAATAGTCAAATTCTTTCTGTTATTTTCAGTTGACAATTTTATGAAGGTTCAATATTTCATATTTATATTCCTACTATTTTTTGTGATATCATGCACCTACAAGGCGCAGGAAACCGATGAGTTGGTAAAAACCACCCTCAACAAATACCCCATTGCAAAAAATGGTGATGAAAGTAACTTGATTGCTTTTCTTAAAGAATCAGATTCACTGCTCTCAATCTCCAACAATCCGCTGCATAACGGTGTAAATAACTTTATTAAAGGGAGTTATTTCAATGGAAAATCAAATTTTAATTTAGCGCTCAAATTTTTAAGTAATGCAGAAAACGACCTGATTAAATACCCTGATTATGATTCATTGCGCTATGCATCATACATTTTTTTAAGTGAAGTAAATAGCAGCCTTGGTAATTTTGATGAGAGCATGAAGCAGGCATTAAAAGCAAAGGCAGGATATGAAAAAATAAAAATCCCCTATGGCATATTTGCATCTAACATTGCTATCAGCAGAATGTTGCAGGCAAAAGGGGAGATTGAAAAATCAATGGAATTTTTAAAGCTGAACACACAAATTCAGGATACCGGATTAAAACTTAGAGCTTTACATGTGCTGGCAAACCTGCATGGTGAAAAAGGCGAAATTGATAGTGCTCTTGCAATAGACAATGAAATACTCTCTAACAATAACCTCTATCCCAGAAAATACGTTAGCCCCTTTTTTAATAATAAAGCAATATGCCTCACAGAAAAAAAGCAGTATGATTCAGCGCTTTATTTTTTTAAGCAATCATTTCTAATTGATTCCGCCGTAGGCAACCTGCAAAATATGGCAGCTAACTATAGTGATATGGGCTCCATGTATTTGCAAAAGAATGAGCTCGATCTTGCCAAATATTATTCTCTTAAATCTTTAGACATCAGTAAAACGATAGGGCGAAAAGTACTAACATTATATAGCTACAAGAATATGTATCAGTTGTACAGGTCTGTCAAAGATTATCCAAAGGCAATTCTTTACAGTGATTCAATCAATAGCCTCCAAAAAGAATTGGACAACCTATCCCTTAACTCTGCTATTGAGGAATTAAACCTTGTATACGAGACAAGCAAAAAAGAAAAACAAATTCAACAGCAAAGGGACATCATTTCAAGAAATAAAATTATATTCATCGGTATTGCTTCTTTGCTTTTGGTTACCCTTATATTTATTTACAATAATTACAGAAGAAATAAATTAAAACAAAAAATAGAACGGATTCAACTTCAGCAGGAAAATGAAAAAGCCATAGCGCATGCAGAACAAAAAGAAAGGTTGCGCATCAGCCGCGACCTGCATGACAATATGGGGGCTTATACCTCTGCACTACTTGCAAATATTGAAAAATTAAAACTTCAAAATTCAGCCCCTTCCGAATTAGATAAAATGCATGCTAATGGAAGGCAGATATTAAGTAGCCTTAGAGAAACAATTTGGATTTTGAATAATAAAGAAGTAAGTCTTACAGATTTTAATGATGGCTTCAAAACCTACTGTTTTAAGGTGTTACAAAATTTTGAGGAAATAGATTTCAATGCCGAAGAAGATATTTCAATTAATAAAACTCTTACTGCGGCCACTGCTATTCACATCAACAATATTTTACAGGAAGCAGTACAAAACATTATAAAACACAGTAAAGCCTCACTCATAAATTATAAAATTTCATGTCACAATAAGTTAGAAATCAGTATCAGTGATAATGGTATTGGGTTCGATGCAGGTAAATCCTCAAAAGGAAATGGCCTTGACAACATGGAATACAGAGCACATGAAGCAGGGGTAAAATTTGAAATTTGCCAGAGAAAAGGTGGAGGCACCTTAATCACTATCGGGGAAGCATAAAATGCTCTATTAGGAGTATTGTAATAATATATTCAGCATAACATATTTGTAACATGGCTATTAATATAATAATTGTAGATGACAAACGGATAAACCGCGAAGTGGTGAAGGGCAAATTAATGGCCTACAAGGAAATAAAGATTATAGCTGAAGCAAAAAATGGAGTTGAGTTTTTAAAACAACTCAAAGAAACAAAAGTGTTGCCTGATGTGGTGTTAATGGATTTGGAAATGCCTGAAATGGATGGCATAGAAACTATACAAATAGCTACGGCCGCATATCCGCAAATAAAATTTATAGTACTCACTGTTTTTGAAGATACCAATAGAATCTTCGAGTCCATAAAAGCAGGGGCAAATGGTTACTTACTCAAAGAAGATAGCGCAGTAAATATCATAGATGCCATTACCAATGTATATGAGCACAATGGCATACCTATGAACCCCGCCATAGCACACAAGACTATGGACCTGCTGCGGCAAATGCCGGTGCACACCTATCGTGAGCAAGAGGAAAATGATAAAATAGATATCAACAATGCAGGGCTCAGTGACAGGGAAATGGCAGTTCTTAAAGAAATGTCAAGCGGAAAAAATTATAAAGCAATCGGAGAAAAATTATTTATATCCCCGCTTACCGTTCGAAAGCATGCATCGCATATTTATGAGAAATTACATGTGAGTTGCCGCGTACAAGCTGTAAATATTGCCCATAAGAAAAAATGGTTTGGCTAATTTCTCCCCCCCACCGGCGTAAGGGTGTGTTTTCATTAGCTCAAGCGTGCGCTTGTGCTATTATCCTACTAACTAAAATTCAATTCAATCAGCCCTTGCACACCGGAAAAATCTATTACAGGAATAGCACAAGCGGACGCTTGCCCTAACATCCAAAACCGCAACCTCGTGCCGGTGGGGGGTATTGTTTTTCCTTCAGCCCCACTTGCTGCAAGCCGATGTAAGGCGTATGTGCTTGGCGGCAGTTCATTTGGGTGAGCAATTATAAGGTAAATATCTTTCCCACTTCCAAGGTGTACAAGTATCACCTATAACCTTTTCCAACAATTCTTTAAAAATTAATTCTCCATTTGCACTATTTGTCATTATGATTATTGAAATTCCTTTATCGATAAAATTGATATTGTAATTTCTCCAGGCGTCATCATGTCCTTCTTTGAAGAATGCCCTTCCATATTTACATTTTAAAAGACCCCAACCAAGTCCATATGAAAGGTTTATGGATTCATTATCGGTGGTAGTTTCATCTGTGATTGTTGGAAATTGATATTTTGAAGTAATTTTAATTTGGGGTGAAATCATCATTTTCCATAACTTTTTATTTAAGTCTTTTCCTTGCATAACGTTTTCTACAAATCGCGAAAAATCCGTAATTGTTGTTACCAACGACCCAGACGCTACAGGTACTGTTCTTTTTTTCTTCGGATTGAGTACGTCATTTTCAAGATGTCCAATAGCGTAATTATTGTCAAACCTATCATGCCAAATATAGCCAGACCGATTCATTCCAAATGGTTTGAATATTTTCTCAATTGCCAACTCTTCAATATTCTTGCCTGTAATTTTTTCTACTACAAGTTGCAAAAGTTTCAAACCTTCGCCAGAGTAGGCATATCGTGTTCCTGGTTTGAAATAAATTTTCATCTGCCCTGTGGTATCAATTTCTCCTGTCTTCACGTTTATCCATCTTGTGTTCGGTAAACCTGTAGTATGGCTTAAACACATTCTTGCAGTAATTAATTTCCATTGTTCATCGGTTCCAAGCTGTGAATAATCATCATATTCCGGTATAGGTTTGTCCAAATACTTATACAAAGGCGTATCCAAGTCAAGTACATTTTCTTGTACAAGTTTTAAAGTTAGAAATGCAAATACCGGCTTGCTAAATGAGGCTGCATATAAAACTGTTGAAGTGTCCAAGAGTTCATTTTCCTTCTTATTTTTATATCCATAGGATTTTATGAATTCAATTTTGTTGTCATTGAGAATTCCAATACTCAAACCCTGCACATTAGCCGTGTCCATTAGTTGTGTAATTATTCGGTCAATTTCATTTGTTTTGATTTTAGAACCGTTGAGCCTTTTGATTTCCTTGCTTTGTGAAAAGTTGGGATTTGTTAGAATGAAAAGACCGAATAGTAGAATTGTAAATATCTTCATTGAAGTTGTTTATGCATTACGCCTTTCAGTTTTCGTATTGGCGATGGGCGGGATTTTTAGCACCAAAGTTGATACGAAGTACGAAAGTTTAAATTTAGCAATAAGTTTCATACGAAGCACTTCCCCCACTTGGCGCAAGGTTGTGTTTTCATTAGCTCAAACGTCCGCTTGTGCTATTATCCTACTAACTAAAATTCAATTCAATCAGCCCTTGCACACCGGAAAAATCTATTACAGGAATAGCACAAGCGGACGCTTGCCCTAACATCCAAAACTGCAAACTCGCGCCAAGTGGGGGGGTTAGTTCCCTTCTAAATCGTCAAGCAACAATGATAATTCTGAAGTTAAAATAATGTCCTTGAAACGTTTTGCTTTTAAACCATTGTAAAGTCGCATGTCGCCTGTCCACAATTTCCCTTTTAACCGTTTTGTCAATGCTACAAATACAGTATCATTCGGGTCAATTGTTTTCAATTGTATTTCGGTTTTTACTAAAAGGTCGTTTGGTATAAGACGTTCATCAATAAATGTAATTTTTTCAGTAACAAGTGATTCAAGTTCAGAAAGATGCTCTTCTGTCAGTTTTGTTAATTTCAGAAGTTTATTGCGGTGCCTGTGAATTTCAACCTGCAAATAATTGCAGGAAAAAAACTGGAAATGTTCTTTTGAGTTCAAGAGTATTTTCCCGATACGACTGTTTGAATTAAGGATAGCGCTAAAAACAATGTTTGTGTCAACGATAATTTTCATTTAATCAGTTTGCTTCTGTTTTTAGCCCACCATTTTGCGTTTATATTATTAGCAAGTTTATCTACTTCTGCCTGGTCAGTCTTAAAGTCGGCAGTCAACTCTTTATACCGTGCATAATTCAAAAAGTCCTGCAAGTCTTCAGTGTCTACCGAAGCCGGTAGCCTTATAATTACTTCTTTACTTGTACGCTCTACTAACATTGTTCAAATAATATTTGTCCGAAGTTATGATTTTTCTGATATGTGACCCGTCCTAAAAAAAGTTGTCTGGTTAATAATAAAAATCCTGTTATTGGTTGACTAAGATAATTCTCCCATTTGGCGTAAGGGTGTGTTTTCATTAGCTCAAGCGTGCGCTTGTGCTATTATCCTACTAACTAAAATTCAATTCAATCAGCCCTTGCAGACCGGAAAAATCTATAACAGGAATAGCACAAGCGGACGCTTGCCCTAACATCCAAAACTGCAAACTCGCGCCAATTAGGGGTTTTTTATTTGGCCGGCATTACAACCTTTGGACAGTACGGCAAAAGCATAGCCAACGCACAAAACCTTTGCTACCAAGCTTGCGCCAACAACGGGCTTTTGTTGCCTTATCTGATACTTAATTTATACAGTAACATTGTGGATAAAGCGCCACTCTTTTCTAAAAATAAAAAGAGGCTGCCTACTTTTGTGGCAGCCTCCATCTTCTTCAAAATAAAAACCTAACATCATCCTGCAAAGCCAGCCAGTTCAAGGCTCCGCTTCTTTACCTTTACTACATCCATTGATTCTATAATATCATCAGGGTAAAGAATTAAAGACACTTCATTCGTTTTCCACCAGTCACTGTTTGCCAATTTTTCAAAATGAATAATACCTGTGAGATCGCTGCGTTGGTCATTTGAGTGCCACTCCTCGATACTTTCAAAATCGTCCTTAGGAATATATTTCCAATCAGCAAAACTTACATAAACCTTTACATAAAAATCCTGTGTCAATTCTCCCACCTGGTGATGGTACAGTTTTTTATACTCATACTTATAATTATAGCGCAAGGCCGAAATATCGCTTAATACTGCTGATGCAGTAGGGAAACTACCTGCTCCTTTGCCATAAAAGAATTGCTTATCTGCAAACGAGCTTTCAACTACCACACCGTTATACTCATTTTTTATAGAATTAAACAGATCATCATTTTTTACAAACCGAGGTAAAATATAAGCCGCCACTTTACCATTAGATAATTTTTTTGCACCAGCAATTAGCTTAATCGAATATCCAAGATGCACTGCTACCTGTGCATCGTGATGGGTAATTAGCTGAATACCATTAAAAACAAGCTCATTCTTTTTCACCAAAATTCCGTATGCATGCGTAAGCAGGAAACTCCATTTATTCAAAGCGTCCCAGCCTTCTATATCCAAGCGTGGATCGCTTTCGGCAAAGCCCAGTTGCTGTGCAAGCAGAAGCGCTTCCTTAAATGGCAAATTTTCATCAAACATTTTTGTAAGAATAAAATTTGTAGATCCGTTAATTACTGCATTTATGGAGTGCAGCAAATCATTATCGTAATACTCTTCCAGATTTCTTATCACCGGTATAGATGCGCAACATGCAGCCTCATACAAAAAGGAGGTTCCTGTAGCTTGTTGCAATTCTAATAGCTCTGGCAAATGGTCAGCAATCATCTTTTTATTGGCACTCACTACAGGCCTATGGCTTTCAAGCGCTGATTTTACAATTTGGAAAGCTGCTTCAGAATCGTCAATCAATTCTACTATTAAATTTATTTCTTCATCTTGCAATACTTCATTTTTATCATCAGTAAAGAGTGAGGCTGGCGCATTTCTTTTTTTAGCAGCATCCTTTATACACACCTTACGGATCGTTGCATTTAGAGAGGGTGTTTGCAGCAGCACTTTGTAAAGGCCTTCGCCTACTACCCCAAATCCAAATAATCCAATAACTAATTTCTTATGCTTCATGTATTTCTATTTTTTATTTTTATTTGTCACATGCAATGGCCAATGTTTATTGCCAGTAGTAAGCCTTTTATCAGGGGTATTGCATATTATTTTTTTATTCTTTCTAAACGGCAGCTACTTGTACTTTTGATTTTTGAGAAAGTGCTACTTTTTCTAATGCTTGTTTTAAATCTTGAATGAGGTCTTCTACTTCCTCAATCCCTACAGATAGGCGAATAAGGCCGTCGCGTACGCCGGCAGCCTGCCGAACATCTGCAGGAGTAGATTTATGAGTCATAGTAGCAGGATGGCAAAGCAAACTTTTTACACCACCAAGGCTTTCTGCCAGTTTAAAATATTGAGTGGATGTTACAAAAGTTTTAGCTGCCTCTATCGTATCTTCTTTTAGTGAAAAAGAAATAATACCACCAAATCCTTTAGATTGCTTTTTAGCGATCTCATGATTAAAATGGGAAACTAACCCCGGGTAATAAACGCTTTCAACCTCCGGTTGTTCGATTAAAAATTCTGCAATAGCCTGAGCGTTAGCGCAATGCTGTTTTATTCTTAGTGGCAAGGTTTCAATACCGCGAATGATCAGCCAGCTATCAAAAGGTGAAAGAATAGCGCCGCTGGCATTTTGAATAAATTTTATTTTATCACCTATCACTTGTTCTTTAGCTACCACCAGGCCTGCAATAGAATCGCTGTGGCCCCCAAGGTATTTTGTAGCGCTATGCACTACTAAATCGGCACCAAGCTCTAATGGCTGCTGCAAAATGGGTGAGGCAAAAGTATTGTCCACACAAAGCAAACAGTTATTTGCTTTTGCAATAGCAGCAATAGCTTTTATGTCAGAAATCTTTAGCGTTGGGTTTGTTGGCGTTTCGATCCATATAAGTTTTGTAGCTGGGGTTATTGCATCCACTACATTTTCAATTCTTGTAGTATCGGTATAGTTTACTTTGATGCCCAGTTTCTCATACACGTGTGTAAAAAGCCTGAAAGCGCCGCCATAAATATCATCTACTGCAAGTATCTCATCTCCTGATGATAATAATTTTACAACCGCGTCTATAGCCGCAAGCCCGCTACCAAAAGCAATGCCGGTGCTTCCATTTTCAAGTTTTGCAATCAACTGCTCAAGTGCGCTGCGTGTAGGGTTGCCGGTGCGCGCATAGTCATAACCTTTGTTTTCGCCTGGAGCATCCTGCACAAAAGTAGATGTCTGGTAAATTGGCACTGAAATAGCACCTGTAAGTGGATCGAAGGGAATACTGTGAAGAACTTCTGTTGCGTTGCTCATTTTTTTTTGATTTTTATTTGATTAAAGAATTTTTAAACTGTTTTATAATTCTTATCAAAAAAAGGAAGCGAATGCACAGCGCCGGATGATATCTTCAGCCCCGGTAGGGGCATAAAAAAACTCACCCGACAGAATCAGGTGAGTTAATATATTGAGCCATATAAAATGACAATGACATTAAAACTTGAATCTGTCTTATCTGTCCCAACATTATGTCGGGATGGAGTTAGCACCTTTTAATATTTAAAAAATATTTTAGGTTGCCAAGGCGTCATCGGGCCATTTCCCTCTGCCTTTCTTGATAAGTAAATTACAAAGAACTGGCGCAAAGATGTATTACAAATTCTATATTTCAAAATATTTTTTTCATAAAAATATTTTGAAAGAAGAAAAATTAATTTTTTTTTGATTTGGCAGACCGCCCTAAGTACAATGTAGTAGCCACTTTGACTCGATCACTCATAAAGTTTTCACTTTTTTAAAAAATTTTTTTTACAATTCCTTTTACTCTTTAAATCTATTTTTAAAAATACATCTATCAAATCCCCACAAATACCCCTTGATCATTTTGCAATACAGGGAAAATTTTCAAATAGTACCCTTCATTTAACCGGTCGCGGCCAGAATGGATATTATAGCTATAATTATGTACGCA
>JAFDXH010000084.1 GCA_018268075.1 Bacteroidota bacterium
ATCACTCAATAATTCAGACGCTATTCCTTTGAAAGTAAGGTCTATTGTGGGCTTGTCACCGATGTTTGCTGTTACTAAAATAGAAAAGGAGGTAATTAAGGCATTGCCGGATTTTGCTAAGCGAATGCAATGGTTTCAAAAATATCGGGAAGCCAATCACCTTTACCTGCCCAGCCAGAATCATTATGAAGATGAGTCTATTTTGCTAAGCCTGGTAGATAAAGAGCGCCTACAAAATTTATTTGTGAAGGTATTGGATGAATCAGAGTTTTTATCTCCGGGTGGTATCAGGGCCTTGTCTAAGGTTTATCAAAATGAGCCCTATTCAATTAATTACGAAGGAAAAACATTTGCAATTCAGTATGACCCTGGCGATTCTACTTCGGGAATGTTTGGCGGCAATTCTAATTGGCGCGGACCTGTATGGGTACCTATGAATTATTTACTCATCAATGCCATGAATACTTTTGGAAATTTTTATATGGACGATCTGAAAGTAGAGTGCCCTAAAGGCTCTGGCAACTATTACAATCTTTTAGATGTAGGCCAGTTCATCACAAAAAGGCTGTTGTGCATATTTGAAAAAAATGATCAACAAGACCGGCCTGTCTTTGGCCAGTATAATTGGTTTTATAAAAAGCCGGAGAATAATAATCTGGTATTATTCCATGAATATTTTCATGGAGATACTGCCAGAGGGCTTGGTGCAAGCCATCAAACGGGGTGGACAGGGCTTATTGCCAATTTGATAAATGAAATTAGGGATGAAAAACAAGATGAAAAAGTGAATAATAACGATGTTTGATAATATAATTCCGGAAGAAAGGATTGCCTGAGCTTAGCGCCATTTAGATTCGGATTAAATTAATGATTCAATCAGAAAATTATAAATGAACTTTTAAAGCCGACCCTGATATTTTCAAAGATTTGAACCTTAATATTGAAATGGGGTACCCAATTATTTTTTTTTCTTAAAAGAATTAATCGCATTTCTTGTAAAATCACTTAGCACTAATTGCCCACTGATTTTTGCCCGCTCTCTTAAAAGGTTTTCCCAATCATCTGTATTTCTCCAAAAAATTGTTTTCATATTTTCCATCGCTGTATCGCTGCTATGTGCAAGTGTGCTAGTTAGCCGATCAATTGAGTCGTCCATATCATAAACGGATTGATGCACTTCTGCAAAGAGTCCTTTTTTCTTTGCCCAATCCTCATTTCGCCATAGAGTAGCATCTATAGCCAGTTGGCTGAATGCTGAAGTACCTATTTTTCTTTCAATTGCAGGGCCCACAACAAAAGGGCCAATACCCACGGCGAGCTCGCTTAATTTTATTTCTGCACCTTTTACTGCAATGGCATAATCCACAGCAGCAGCCAAGCCTACGCCGCCTCCTACACATTTCCCATGTATTCGCCCTATTATTAATTTTTTACACAGCCGCATGGCATTGATCACATTGGCAAAGCCCATAAAAAACTTAAATCCTTCGGCTTCATTTTTTATTTGCAGCAATTCGTCAAAACTGGCTCCCGCACAAAAAGCCCCATCGCCTGCACTCTTTAGCAGTATAATTTTCCCATCATGCGATCCTGCATAATGTATTTCCTGTGCCAATGTATCTAGTAAATGAGAGGGCAAAGAATTGCTTTGCGGATGAAAAAATTCTATAGTGGTAATGTTATGATCTGTATGCGATCTTACATACCCTTCCTGTTTTGTTTCCATAGCTTTTTATTTTTTCTGTATTTTATTTAGAGCTTTTTTCTTACCATCGTCAAAATTGTTGCTACACCTACAAGCGGATCCTCTGTTTCATCAAAAATTTCCACATACCATTTTACAATTCCTTTGGGTATATCGCTGCCTTTTACATAGGGTACTTCCGGATTGATATCTTTTAATTCCTGACTAATTTTTTCTTTACAAGTGAAACGGATAAATACTGAAGCACCCGGATATACCGGCTTTGTAAAACGGAGTTCATCAATACCATAATTTAATAATACGGGGTTTATTTCATAACTATCAACAAACAGGCCAGCGGCTGCACTCATTATAAAATAGCCATGGGCTACCTGTTTTTCAAACATGGTGTCAGCAAAGTTAGTAGAAGCAATATGTGCATAAAAATGGTCGCCACTCAGGTCTGCAAAGCGATTAATATCTTCAGAAGTTATCTTTCTTTTGTCTGTGATGAGCTGATCGCCTATTTCCAACTCTTCAAAATATTTTTTAAACGGATGAAGATTACTTTTTTTGCCAGGAGCATGGGGTTGATATACACTCGTTACGCTGGTAAGCATACCGGGCGAGCCTTGCACAGCCACCCGCTGCATATAATGCCTGATACCGCGCAACCCTCCCATTTCTTCACCACCACCTGCGCGGCCTGGCCCGCCATGCACCAGCATGGGCAATGGAGAGCCATGCCCTGTACTTTCTCTGGCGCTTTCGCGGTTCAAGATCATCATGCGGCCATGATGGTTGCCTGCCCCAAGTATAAACTTGCGTGCTATTTCCTGATCAGTGCTTACAATAGAGCTGCATAAGCTCCCCTTTCCTAATTTAGCAAGTGCAATCGCTTCATCTATATTTTTATAAGGCATTAAGGTGCTTACAGGCCCAAAAGCCTCAATTTCATGAGCTTCCATTCCTTGAAATGGTTTTTCATTTAAAAGCAGAATAGGGCTGAGGAATGCGCCTTTATTATAATCGGCCTCTACAAGCGAAATACTGTCCAAGCTTCCTGAAATTATTTGGGAGGAAGCAAGTAGTTTTTGTATTTGCGACAGCACTTCTTTTCTTTGTGACTGCCCTGCAAGTGCTCCCATCTTAACTTTTTCGTTAATAGGATTACCAATAATGGTTTGTTGCAATGCTTTATTTAGATCTGCTGCTACCAATTCTAATTTTTCTTCCGGTACAAAAATGCGCCGGATAGCAGTACACTTCTGCCCGCATTTAGAAGTTATTTCCCTTTTCACTTCCTTTATAAAAAGAGTCCATTCAGGCATATCGGGTTTTACATCATTTCCCAATACTATACAATTAAGTGAATCTGCTTCCAGATTAAAGGGTACATTTTCGCGAAGCAGGTGAGGATTAGATTTTAGCAAAAGGCCTGTGGTGGCAGATCCCGTAAAAGTGATTACATCTTGCGAAATCGTATGATCCAGCATATCGCCGGCACTGCCACATAATAATTGCAAAGCTCCCTCAGGAAGAATTTTTGATGCAATTATTTCTTTTACCACTGCATGAGTAAGATAGGACGTAATGCTGGCAGGCTTTACGATGGCAGCTACACCGGCCAGAAGATTTACAGCAATTTTTTCTAACATGCCCCATACTGGAAAATTGAACGCATTAATATGAATAGCTACTCCATCTTTAGGAATTAATAAATGCTGTGCAGCAAATGTTCCTTCTTTGCCAAGGCCTATAAAATCGCCATCAAGGGTAAAGGAAGTGTCTGGCAATTTTCTGCGTAATGAGGCATTTGAGAAAAGGTTGCCGATACCACCTTCAATATCTACCCAACTATCCATTCTGGTAGCGCCTGTCTTATAGCTGAGTTGATAAAATTTTTCTTTTTTGTCTAATAAAAACAGAGCAAGTTTTTTAAGCATTAATGCTCTTTGCTGAAAAGTCATTTGCCTCAGTGCAGTACTACCATTGCCTCTTCCATACTCCAGTATTTTGTCAAAATCGAGGCCTTGTGTAGTAATGTTTGCAATCAATTCGCCGTTAACTGCATTAAGTAACGGTTGCCCATCACCATCGCCATCAATCCATCTTCCGGTTACATAATTTGCTAATTTCATATTACTTTTTTCATGATTAACGCATACCGAAATTACGAAATAGAAAGAAAGAAAAACTGCCTCCTTTTTAAGGATACATTTTAAAAGACTGCATCAGCATATTTCGGGTGGGAGGTGATGAAATGAACGCTTACGTCCGGTATATTGGCGATGGACCCAACTTTTAGCACAAATATTGAATAGAATTACTAATGTTCAATCTTGCGCCAATGCTTAATAGAAGCACTTCATCGGTTCTTTTGCTATTTTTTTGTTAACTGTTCGCCCTTCTTGTTTGTATGTTTTAAATCTGTTCATTTTGTCTGCCGTGATGTATTGGCTTGGGCGCTCTTTTGCATTTTTTGAATGGTTTTGTGTGTTGGCAAAAATGCGAATGTGCTACCAAAAGCGTTGGCATTATTTTAGTAACTTCCTTTTTTCAACATCTTGTAATATGCACATTTGTTGGATGGCGGTTTTATTCAGTTTTATCAATCGTTCTTTTTGAGGTATTTTCTCGTTGATGAAAACAGCGTTTAAATTCTCCATGTTAGACAAGCAAATTAATTCGTTTATTGTTGCGTAATCCCGGATGTTTCCTTTCAATTCTTGATTTGCATCTCTCCATTGTTTGGCTGTGATTCCAAACAAAGCAACATTTAAAACATCAGCTTCATTTGCATAAATAATTGATGTCTGTGCAGGAGAAAGTTCTTGAGGAATTAAATTTTGTTTAATGGCATCGGTATGAATATGATAATTGAGTTTTGCTAATTCTCGTTTCGCAGTCCAGCCTAATTGCTTTTGTTCTTCTTCTTTTAATCGCTGAAATTCAGTAATCAAATATAGTTTGAATGGAACGCTTATAGCCGAACCAAATTCAAAGGCAATATCTTTATGGGCATAAGTTCCGCCATATTTTCCTTTTCTTACAATTATTCCAATAGCACTGGTTTTATCAATCCATTCCGAAACACTCAATACAAAACTTGGTAAACCTGCCTGCATTTTAAAGTGGTCGAATTCCACCACTTTAAATTTGGGGTTATTTATTTGCTCCCAAGTACCTAAAAATTCAAGAGTATAACGGGTTCTTAGCCAGTTTTTGATAATATCTGCTGCACGGCTTTCGCTTTCTTTGGCGTTCGCCATATCCGTAAGAGAAATGTAATCTCTATCTTCAAAGCTAACGATCGTTATTTCCTTATTCTGTACATTGATTTTTGCCATATTACAAAATACTTTAAACTTCAAAATTAATCACATCGCTGTTTATGTTTTCAAGATTTAATATAATAAGTTTGGAAAAATCATAACTCTTTATATTTTTTGTTTTAAAACAAACAGCATTTTTGAAATTAAAATCATTCATCAAATAGGCATTATCAAATCGCCAACTATCGTAGAATTCAAATGTTATTTTTCAAGTTTCTTTCTTCATTTAAAGATAATTGTTAGAAACCGTGCAATTGTTAAGAATTGAAATTTAGTAAATGAACCAACTGCTCTTAGATTGTCTGACAATATTATCTTTCTTTTCATAGGTTGTTCATTTAAACTGGATATTGTGCGGTTGGGGCAAAAGCAAATGTGCTGCAACGAGTTGGCTTTATGCGGTAGGTTGCAGCTCTTTTAATTTTGTCGAAGCGTTGGCTTGTTTTTTCATCATTTCACGGTAACACAAATATAGGTGCTACCTCTTACATATATCAAAAAGTTCACTGTTGATAATTTACACATTGGCAATAGGCAATTTTTATTGTGAGTGCTCAGCAAAGCTACCTTTTAGATAAGAACTGTCCTCTCAATGAAAGACAGAATCCCCTTCGCCATAGATCAGGTTGTATGCTGCGCTGTGCTAAGATATGGGAGACACCATTCTTTAAAAACGACTAAAGATTACAAACTTATTTTCATCTTTTTGTTCTTCAAATTCTTCCGATCTAACTATTTCAATTGGTGCCGTTACACTAAATTCTTCGCCAAAATGGTCAATCATATAATTTTTGCTATTAGGATTTTCTGTCATTTTAGAAAATGAATTTTTTGGTTTCCCCATTTTTTCTTTTAGGGTGGTTTCTATTTTTTCAAAAGAACTTTTAAGCTCCAAAATTCTTCCAAAGGATGTCCATTGCCGGCCAGATAAATAACCCTGTCGCCGCCAAGTGCACGAACTACCTGATGCATATATTTTCTCCATTCGTTTCTATAATCATCGTGATACCGGTGGTCGCATTCTGCCCAATGCCAGTATCTATATGAAGGTTGTGAAAAATGGATATAATTTTCATTTACAGCAATTTGCAAATTGAAAGGTCCATCAAAATCTATTTCTTTTAATTCAGCAAAAGGGTAGGTTTCATTTTCCTATAGCAAAGTCCACCCCTTTTTAGTTTTAATTTTCCTGATTGTTCTTACACCTTTGGGTGTACCATTTTGACAAGAAAGGGCATATACCCGTAAATATTCTGCATTATCAAATATTATTTTGTTAAGCCGTTCGGTAATTTCGTTGGCAATATCCTTAAAATCCCTTCCCCTGAATTTAATTTTATGATTTCCAATTGACACTAAATCTGTTCCCATATAACGTTTAATGTTTGGTGATGGTAGCATAGTTGACTGTCAACAATTGGGTAGGAGTCGTCACCAATCCACGATATTTTAAATTGCTCACTTTTTTTAATTAGAACTGGTGGGCAATAAACCAAATTGTTTTAAATGGTGCATTGCATGCTTATGAAGCAGTTGTATGTTTTGGCTGTAATCAAGTTCGCCGAAGAAGGCATTAGATGTTTTTAAGGAAGGATTTTTTTCAAATGCTTCGAAAAAATAATCTAGCTCCTGTTGCAATTTATTGATGGCTGCCGGTAGGTCTTTCTGCCGAAGTGGAAGTCCATCTTTTGGTAGCAGCGGATTTTCTGTATTTTCTCTGAAGGGGTGCTCGCTAAACAGAAAGGCGCGATTTTTTTCCAGTTGCTCGTCTTTAGCTATAGAAGGCAGCAGTAATTTTCCACTGGCATTTTTTAGCGCATCTGCAAAGTGCTCTATCATTTGCTGCGAATTCATGATGCCCCAATTACCTTTGCTTTGTGGTGTTAATTTGTTTAGAAGAGGGACAAACTTATTTTTTAGAAATGCTGCTTTTTCGTTTTGCATAGTAGGGTACAAGATGATTTACCGAAAGGTGGAAAATTTATTATTCTTTCTTTTTAATCCGGATATCTATGCTACGCCTAACTGGGATTTTTTTTCATCAGCACATCAATTTCAGCACAGAGGCGGTCAAAAATTTCCTCAACAGAGCCTTCGCCTTTAATAAATGCTGCTTTCTTTTTTTCCTGATAATGATCACAAACTGTAGCAGTTTTTTTATTGTATTCGTGAATGCGGGCACGGATAACCTCTTCATTGTGGTCATCCGGACGGCCACTCGTTTCACCTCTTTTTACCAATCGTTGAACTAATTGCTCTTCAGAAACTTTTAGTGCAAGCAATATATTTATACATGTATTTTTTTTAGAAAGCAATCTGTCTAATTCATCTGCCTGTATTGCTGTTCGGGGAAACCCATCAAAAAGGAACCCTTCTACACCCGGGTTGTTTTCAATAGCATCACTGATCATTCCAATTACGACAGCATCAGGAACCAGGTTGCCTTTATCCATTAAAATTTTTGCCTCAATACCAAGAGGGGTTTGCTTTGCAATCTCATTTCTTAATAAATCTCCTGTGGATAAATGTTTGAGGTGATATTTTGCAATAAGTTTCTCTGATTGCGTTCCTTTTCCACTTCCGGGAGGGCCAAATAGTATTAAATTGAACATCTGCTAATTCTTGTGAGGGTCAAATATAAATGATGCTAATTAAAAAGCAATGAAATGGGAGGCTTTAGAAGGGTGAAAAGGGTTAAGAACTTTGAAGAAGTCTGAGAAAATCAACTATAGCGATATCTTGCTTAAAATATTTAGAGTGGCTCCATAAACCTCTAAAATACAAAGCATTCTTCCTTTTTTTGATCAAAATTATACTCTGCCGGTAAATATCCTTCGTAGAAGCGCCACTATCAGGGTAAATATTGCCGAACCTAAGATGGCCCATATCACCGGAAAGGGTTTTCCCTGAATATCAATGGTGAAAAAATGAGGAAGATCAAATTTTTCAACAATAGAAAGCCCAATATAGGCACCGATAAACCCTACAATGATAGAAACAAGGCAGCCGCCAATATTGTAGCCGGCAATACTCTGGCCAATACCTCCGCAGATGGCTGCTATGAGGAGCAATATGAGAAATCCAAATAAGGTCATAGTTTGTATTTTTATTCAAATTATATAAAAAATTGATCAAATTTTTATTTTTAATTCAAATAACACTTCATTTTTCTTTTTTTAAAAATATATATTTGGTGCCATCTTTGCGATGAATAGTATTTTTAAGCATATTGACATAGGCAATTATGAATTCCAAAACGGTAGAGAAGGTTTTATTTACAAAAAAAGTGGACGGTTTCTTTCAAGGTATTAGCTCAGGGTGGCAATTCTTTCTGCGTTTTTTTAGGGAAGTGTTTAAGCCCCCTTATGAGTTTAAAGAGATTATTAAACAATGCTATGAGGTGGGATATAAATCCTTATTTCTTATTACACTTACAGGCTTTATCACGGGGCTGGTATTTACTAAGCAATCAAGGCCATCCCTATCAGAGTTTGGGGCGGCTTCATGGTTGCCCTCGCTGGTAGCCATTGCCATTATTAGGGCATTAGCCCCATTAGTTACTGCACTTATTTGTGCCGGAAAGGTAGGTAGCAATATTGGCGCTGAGTTGGGCTCTATGAAGGTGACAGAGCAGATAGATGCCATGGAGGTGTCGGCAGTAAACCCATTTAAGTTTCTGGTAGTAAGCAGGGTTTTAGCTACCACTATCATGATCCCTTTGCTAATGTGTTACACAGGGTTTGTGGCTATGATGGGCGCCTATCTGAATGTACATCAAAATGAAATGACAAGCATGACCTTGTTTTTTCAGTCGGCTTTTGACAAAATTTCTTTTCTGGATTTACTTTCCTCTTTTACCAAAAGTGTTGTCTATGGGTTTACCATTGGTATGGTGGGAAGCTATAAGGGGTGGAATGCATCTAACGGAACAGAAGGAGTAGGTAAAGCAGCCAATGCCTCAGTAGTGCTCTCCATGTTCCTGATCTTTATCGAAGAGATATTACTTGTACAGATTACTAATTATTTAAGGACTTAATGGATAAAGTATTTACAGGGGGTGGCCAGCAAAACGAAATCATTTATATAAGGGATCTTTATAAATCCTTTGGAGATAATCATGTATTGAATGGAGTAAATCTGGATGTTTTCAATAAAGAAAATGTAGTGGTATTGGGTAGGTCGGGTACGGGCAAATCTGTACTAATAAAAATTATTTCTGGGCTTTTAAAGCCGGACAGAGGTGAGGTAAAGGTATTGGGTGAAGATGTAACAGCGCTAAGTGGGAAGAGGCTGGATCAGCTAAGGCTGCAAATCGGATTTTCATTTCAGAGCAGTGCCCTATATGATAGTATGACGGTGAAGGAGAATCTGGCCTTTCCACTGGTGCGGCACAAAAAGAATTTGGGGAGAAAAGAAATTAATCGTTCAGTAGAGCAAGTGCTTGATGCTGTGGGCTTGCTTCAAACTATCAATCAAATGCCATCAGAGCTTTCGGGTGGCCAACGAAAAAGAATTGGTATTGCCCGCACGTTAATCTTGCAACCTAAGATTATGCTGTATGATGAGCCTACTTCTGGCCTGGATCCCATTACATGTATAGAAATAAATAACTTGATTAATTTGGTGAAGGATAAGTTTAATACTACCAGCATTATCATCACTCATGATCTTACATGTGCGAAAATGACCGGCGATAGAGTGGCTATGTTATTTGATGGTAAATTTATTAAACAGGGTACTTTTGAGGAAGTTTTTGCAAGCGAGGATGAACGCATAAAAGACTTCTACAATTATAATTTTGTAAAAGAAAGTGAGAAGATATAAGGGTGGAGGTTAAATAAAAAAAATACTATGAGATCAACAGGAAACAGGCGAGCGGTAGTGGTAGGCATATTTGTATTATTGGGCCTTGCCATTATGGCTATTACCATTTTGACATTAGGATCGCAAAAGAAAACTTTTGAAAAATCAATTACCGTCAAATCTTTTTTTGATAATGTAAATGGGTTGCAGAAGGGAAATAATATCTGGTTTTCCGGAGTGAAAGTAGGAACAATACGAAAAGTAAATATTACCGGTAACCATCAGGTAGAAGTAGATATGAATATAGATGAAGCAGCACAGCAGTTTATAAAAAAAGATGCGCTTGCCAAAATAAGTACAGATGGATTAATCGGAAATAAGATAGTAGAAATATATGGCGGCAGTGGCAAAGGCGGAGTAATAGAATCTGGTGATATAATGGGTACCGAAAAATTATTGAGCACAGATGCTATGATGGCTACCCTTTCAAAAAATAATGATAACCTCTATCAGATCACTTCAGATTTTAAACTTATAAGTGGCCGTATCGTGCAAGGAAAGGGAACTCTGGGCAGATTGCTTACAGACGAAACCATGATGAATCAAATAAATGAAATAACGGCCACTCTTCAGAAATCTGCCAATAACTTGCAGCAGTTGTCCTCTAATGTTTCAAATTATACTGCTCAATTGAATAATAAAGGGTCTTTAGCAAATGATCTTGTTACAGATACTGTTGTGTTTGGAAAACTGCGCGCTACTGTAGCGCAATTGCAGGCGGTGGCCCAAACATCTCAAGAGGCTATTGCAAATTTTAAGCAAGCAGGCAATACTTTGAATGATGGCCTTCAAAATCCCAATGCACCATTAGGTATGTTGTTGAAAGATGAAAAATCTGCATCTAATTTAAAAGTGACTTTGCAGAATCTTCAGTCTGCTAGTAAAAAACTGGATGAAGACCTGGAGGCCGTGCAGCATAACTTTTTGTTGCGTGGGTTCTTTAAGAAAAAAGCAAAAGAAGAAAAGAAAGTAGTGTTAGATACTATTGTGGGAAAATAAAAGTTGTATTAAAAGGTAGATCATTTTTTTTACATGATACCAGAAGGGTACTTCATTTGAATTGTTCATAGGTTTTATTATGCCACAAACAAGAAAACTCAGAACCTTCATTTTGGGCCAACAGCTTACTGATGGCATTCGTGTTACTTTAGAGATTATATCTCCGGCAATTATTTTATCCCTAATGGGTCAGTTTCAGATAGGCCTGACAGCTTCACTTGGGGCATTATGTATCAGCATTTGTGATGCTCCGGGCCCTGTTACTCATAAGAGAAACGGGATGATGGTGGGTATCGTTTTCGTTTTCTTGATGGCGCTCATTACAGGTCTTGTGAATGCTCATATCCTTTTACTGGGTATATTAATTCTTGTAGCATCATTTTTCTTTACAATGATTTCTGTATATGGAAGCCGCGCTGGGTCTATTGGTACGGCTGCATTGCTCATCATGGTGCTGAAAATGACCAATCAACAGCATGGCGGCGATGCGTTTTTGCAAAGCCTTTATATACTTGCAGGCGGAGTTTGGTACATGATATGGGCACTTTTATTTTATCGCCTATTGCCTTACCGGGCAGCTCAGCGGGTATTAGGCGAGTGTGTAACTGAAACAGCCAATTACCTTTTTATAAAATCACGATTGTACGATACCTTTTTCGATATTGAAGTGGAGTATAAAAAACTTTTGGAGCAGCAGATTATTGTAAATGAAAAGCAAAATGAGGTAAGAGAAATACTGTTTAAAAGCAGGATTATGCTTAAAGAAAGTACAGATAAAGGCAGAGCGCTGGTGCTCACATTTGTTACTACAGTGCAGCTATTTGAAGATATAATGGCTACCTGGTATGATTATGGGCAGTTAAGAAAAAACTATGGAGGTACAGGTATTTTATTAGGAGTAAGTAAGGTGATACAAACACTTGCAAACGAATTGAAAAAGGCAGGGGAAGCTATCCATAACAATCATGCATACACTAAAGATTGGGACATTTTGCCTGCACTGAATGAATTAAAGGAAAAAATAGATGGTCTTTCGGATCAGGGAAGCACCATTATGCTCAAAAAAATTCTGGTGAACTTGAGAGCTTTGGGAAAAAAAACTGATGAGCTTCAGGCTTACTTTAACAGGGAAGTAGTATTAAAGAGAAAGCTGCGCAGCACACAGTATTATTTAAGGTTTGTAAATCCACAAAGGGTGAGCTGGGTTGCTTTCAAAAATAATTTTACTTTTAAATCTTCAGTATTTCGCCATGCTCTCAGAATGATGATTACCTGTGGAGTAGGATTTATTATCGGGAAATTTTTTACTACAGGGCATCATAGCTATTGGATTATTATGACAATCATTATCATTCTAAAGCCAGGCTTCAGTCTTACTAAAAAGAAAAACCATGATCGGCTGCTTGGTACTATTGCTGGCGGAGTATTAGGACTGATAGTATTGGCATTTATAAAAAATGAATATTTCTTATTTGCGCTTCTATTTCTCTTTATGCTGGGCACCTATACATTCATAAGAATAAATTATATTTTGATGGTGTTATTTGTAACACCTTATGTGATGATTCTTTTTCATTTTTTAGGTATCGGCGCTATTAATGTAGCAAGTGAGCGATTGCTGGATACTGCCATTGCTTCGTTGCTTGCATTTTTAGCAAGTTATTTTTTGTTTCCCCAATGGGAGTCTGGAAATATTAAAGAATCAATGTCGGCTGTGGTGAAATCTAATTTAAACTATTTAAAAAAGTTAAAGGAGCTTGCCGCAAATAATGAAAATGTAACACCCTATAATCTTGCCAGAAAGGATGTAATGGTTACTACGGCTAATCTATCATCTGCACTTAATCGCATGCTTAGCGAACCCAAAAGCAAACAACTTTTTAAAAGTGAAATTTATCAATATGTGGTTCTCAATCATATTCTTTCTTCAAACATAGCCAGCCTTGCATCATTGCCACAGATAAAAAATAATTCTTTTGATGATATGCAATTAAAATTAATAGATAACACTGAAAGGCTATTGGGGCAATCTTACGGCCTGCTGCATGACGTGGTACCGTCAAGGATTGAAAAAATACGCCGAACAGGTGAGTTTGCAAAAATGGAAAATTCTTCTACCAATGAACAGCTGAAATTTATTTATAAAGTATCTGACGATATCCTACAGCTTACCGAAAAAATGGTGGCTTGAAATAAAAATGATATCCTTTAATCAATAGGCAAAACAAATTTGCAATAGGGCCTTTAAAGTTTCGAGAATTTGTTATTTAAAATATCTTGATATCAAAATTCTGATGCCCACGATAGCAAGAGATACGGCCAATGCCTTAATAATTATACGGCCCTTCATTCGCCTTGATAAATAAGCACCTAACTGTGCACCGGGGATAACGCCTATTGCCAGCCCAATCAGCATCTTCACCACTACCGGGTTATTATAGCTTCCCTGAAAATAATGAGTAACAACGCTTACAGTAGCCATGATAGCAAGAATAAAATGGGAAGTGGCTGTAGCGATATGAACTGGGAATAACAGCCACTCACTCATAGCCGGCACATGAATGATGCCACCACCTATACCAAGAAGAGGTGAAAAATATCCGACAAAAACACTCAATATCATACCCCAATAAATATTGTAACTATAATCGTATGTAACACCAAACCGATCTACCAGATGCTGTACTACCCAGTTTTTTTTGATGGTGGCATGGTTACCATTTTCAGATCTTTTACCCCCTTTGAAAAATAAAAAAACGGCCAGGATCAATAATACTACTCCAAATAAAATATCAAAAACATCCCTTGATATTACCTTAGTAGTAAGTACTCCAAGGATAGAGCCGGGGATGGTGCAAATAGCAAAAATAATTCCTGCTTTATAATCAACCCTTCTTGATTTCATATATGCAATAGAGCCACTGATAGCATTGCAAGCTACCACGCCCATAGATATGGCTGTGATCTCATCGGGAGAGAGGCCCGGAACAGTAAGAATGAGTAAGGGTACAAGTATAAAGCCGCCTCCTGCCCCTATCAGTGTGCCTAAAGTACCAATAGTGAAACCAATGAATATAAGTACGAAAATATTATCCATGAAGAATTGTAAAAGTAAAAAATAATAATGCTCCTGCCGATATTTTTATCTGTTCCTCTTTCTTAAAAAATAATAAAGAATCATTACACTGCCACAAACTATAAATGCTATAGCGCTTTTGTTGGAAATGTCTGTAAATACTCTGCCATACACCAAGGTTCCAAGTAATAAAAAACCAATGCCTGCTATCAGGAAGCCATTTTTTCGCATAAATAAAAATTTAAGTAACGAATATTATTCTGCAAGCAATTTTGAAACATCTATTCTTGCAAAGTCTCTTATTGCATCTGCAATTTGCGGAGTGGTAATGCCGGCAGTTGTTTGCTGTTGTTTTTGCGAAGCATGTTCTATCACCTTATCGGGGATTCCCAATACTCTTACATCTGCTTTATAATTATGTTCATTCATAAATTCTAAAATCGCAGATCCAAAACCACCTATAACGGTGCCATCTTCTACCGTTATTATTTTAGAGAAATTCTGAAATACTTCATGAAGCATAGGCTCGTCGAGAGGCTTTGCAAAACGCATATCGTAATGCGCAGGACTAAGCCCATCGGCTTTCACATCTCTGATAGCTGCTGCTGCAAAATTGCCGGGATGCCCAAATGAAAGGATAGCTATAGCGCTATTTTTTCCGGGGTTCCCTTCAGTAAGTTTGCGGCCGGTACCTATTTTTATTTCTTTCATTTCGGTTTGCCAATCGGCCTTTACTGCTTCGCCTCTTGGATACCTGATTACAAATGGACTGTTAGTACTGTTTAACTGTGCTGTGTACATGAGGTTGCGCAATTCACTTTCATTCATAGGTGCACTCACAATCATGTTGGGTATGCACCTCATGTATGCTATATCATAAGCGCCTTGGTGTGTAGAGCCATCTTCGCCTACCAGACCAGCCCTGTCGAGGCAAAAAATTACAGGAAGATTTTGCAAAGCTACATCGTGAATTACCTGGTCGTACGCACGCTGCATAAAGGACGAATAAATATTGCAAAAAACCTTTAGGCCCTGTGTGGCCATACCTGCACTAAGGGTAACTGAGTGCTGCTCACAAATACCTACATCAAAGGCGCGATTTGGCATTGTATCCATCATAAATTTTAAGGAACAACCACTTGGCATAGCAGGTGTTACTCCCATAATTTTATCATTTTTTTCTGCTAATTCTATGATGGTATGACCAAATACGTCCTGATACTTAGGAGGTTGAGGTAGGTCAAATTTTTTCTTATAAATTTCCCCAGTTATTTTATCAAAAAGCCCTGGTGCATGCCAGCGAGTTTGGTCTTTTTCGGCAAGAGCATACCCTTTGCCTTTTACGGTTTTTATATGTAATAATTTGGGGCCGGGCAATTCTTTTAAATCGTTTAATGTATCTACCAATTTGGTAATATTGTGGCCATCAATAGGGCCGAAATACCGGATGTTTAAAGATTCAAAAAGGTTACTGCTCTTGCTTACCATACCTTTCAGAGAAGCTTCTATTTTAGAAACCATTTTTCGGGAAAAGGTTTTGCCAGGAAGTTTGCCGAGCGCTTTCCAGAAATCATCCCTCAATTTATTGTATGTCTGCGAAGTGGTAATATCTGTCAGGTATTCTTTGAGCGCACCCACATTGGGGTCTATGCTCATGCAGTTGTCATTGAGTATTATCAGCAGGTTGGTTTTTTCAATACCGGCATGGTTCATTGCCTCAAAAGCTTCGCCGCCCGTCATAGCACCATCGCCTATTATGGCTACATGCTGGCGAAGATCTTCACCCTTATAATGGCTGGCCATAGCCATGCCTAATGCCGCAGAGATGGAAGTAGAAGAGTGCCCTACCCCAAATGTGTCATAAATACTCTCTGCTCTTTTAGGAAAACCACTTAGCCCATCTTTCTTTCTGATAGTGGAAAACCTGTCGCGCCTGCCCGTGAGTATTTTATGCCCATAAGCCTGATGGCCCACATCCCATACCAACTGATCGTAGGGAGTATTGAATACGTAATGTAAAGCAACAGTTAGCTCTACCACACCAAGGCTTGCTGCAAAGTGGCCGCCATGTACACTTACTACATCTACTATATACTGACGAAGTTCGTCAGAAAGTTGATGTAATTGAGTGCGGTCCAGTTTTTTAAGATCAGCGGGAGAATTAATGGTAGCTAATAACGCGCCGGGCAAAATTTCCATTCAATAAAATTATTAATGTGTAAAAATACATTTTTTTGGCAGATGCCTGATGTAAACGAATGCATAAAGGGAAAATTTTAAAAAAATTGGTAAATCATTAATATTCTTAATAAGTCAAGGCCGGAATTAAAATGTCGGTCACATTCCATTATATACTCGCCCCAACTGAAGAATTAATATTTACCTACAACTTTATTTCCTGTATTATTTTTATTCGCCCAAACCACACTTTCGATTGCCATTTAAATAAAATATTTTTCGGGCAACGGTTATCATATTATTTTTATTTACTTTTTTTTAACTGCTAATAATTTTTACAACAATAATTTAAAGGAATGAAATACTTCATCAGTGTTTTTTTTGTTACACTTTTTTGTTTACAAACAGGCGCCCAGATCACACCTCTGTGGTTAAGATACCCGGCTATTTCGCCAGATGGTAGTACCATTGTATTTGGATATAAAGGAGATATTTATAAAGTGAATGCTACTGGGGGTAAAGCTACCGCACTCACTATTCATGAGGCTCAGGATGAAATGCCTGTATGGAGCCATGATGGTAAATACATTGCATTTGCCAGCAACCGTTCAGGAAATTTTGATGTATATGTAATGCCTGTTGCCGGGGGTACTCCTGTTCGTATTACTTATAATAGTGCAAACGATTATCCTTATGATTTTTCGCCCGATGACAAAAGCATCATTTTTGGCAGTGCAAGAAATATTCAGGCGAACAATATCAGATTTTACAGCCCTCGTCTTTTTCAAAATTTATATACCGTACCCGTTACCGGAGGCAAAGCCGTGCTTATATCAGGTGCAGGAATGGAGAATGCCCATTATAATTCTAAGGGCACCGAAATTGTGTTTCAGGATAGAAAAGGATATGAAGATGCATGGCGCAAGCATCACACTTCGGCAGTTACAAGAGATCTGTGGATAATGGATATAAGTAAAAATACTTATAAAAAAATTACTGACTTTATAGGTGAAGACCGCGAACCGGTATGGAGCCATGATGATGCAGCCATATTTTATCTAAGTGAAAAAAATGGTACGCAGAATATTTATAAAAAGACGTTAGGCACCGGGGCAGAAGTACAGCTTTCTGATTTCAAAAATAATCCGGTAAGGCACCTTAGTGTATCAAATGATAACACACTTTGCTTTAGCTATGATGGCGAAATATATACGATGGCAAATAGCGTTTCGGCTAGAAAAGTGAATATCCAGATTGATAATGATGGCCGCCTTGATGTAGAGAAAAATGTACCTATAAATGGAAATGTTACAGAATTTGTTTTATCGCCCAATGGAAAGGAAATAGCCTTTGTAACCCGAGGCGAAATATTTGTAACCAGTGTGGATGGCGATATTACCAAAAGGGTGACTAATACCCCAGAGCAAGAAAGAATGGTGCAATGGTCGCCAGATGGCAGGAGCCTTATCTATGCCGCAGAAAGAAATAACAATTGGGATATTTACCAATCCACCATCAGTAGAAAAGAAGAGCCCTACTTCTTTGCCTCTACAGTGCTTATAGAAAAGCCAGTTATTGCAACGAATTCTGAAGAATACCAGCCCAAATATTCATCCGATGGCAAGGAGATAGCTTATATTGAGGATAGAAATATATTAAAGGTGTATAACCTTGCCTCAGGAAAATCAAGAACTATTTTACCCAAAGGACATAATTATTCATACAGTGATGGCGATTGGAATTTTGACTGGAGCCCCGATAATAAATGGCTCATAACAGATGATCAAAGAGGATATTTTGCACAGAGCAATACCGCTCTTATAAATGCAGATGGTAATGGAGAAATTGTATATCCAGTAAATAGCGGTTTTGGCGAAGGGAACACCAAATGGGCACTGAACGGAAAAATGCTTACCTGGCTAAGTGATCGCGAGGGCAGAAAATCTCTGGCCAATCAAGGCAGTAGGGAAGTAGATGTATATGGAGTATTTTTTGATCAAACCTTATACGACCGGTACAAAATGAATAAAGAAGAATATGCACTGCTGAAAGAAGAGGAAGAAAAGGAGAAAAAGGACAAGGCCAAAATAGATTCAATGAAATCTATCCTGACAAAGAAGGAAAAGGTGCCGGAGAAAATCTGGTCGCCAGATCTGGAAAATTTGGAAAACAGGCGTGTGCGTATGACGATCAATAGCGCCTCTATTAGTGATTATATCGTGGATTCTAATGGAACCAATTTGTATTACCTGGCGTCATTTGAAAAAGGATATGATCTGTGGAAAACAGAATTAAGAACACAGGAAACAAAAATATTGGCGAAGATGGAAGGAACACCCAGTGGCATAGAATTATCGAAGGATGGAAAATATTTGTTTGTAACTAATAATAATAAACTGGTAAAAATAGATGTAAGTAATGGTAAGACTACCGACATAAATATACATGGCGATATGGTACTGAATCCTGCAAAGGAACGGGAGTATATTTTTAATCATACTTGGAGGCAGGTGCGAGAAAAATTCTATGATCCTAAATTGCATAATGTAGATTGGGAAATGTATAGAAAAATCTATGCAAAGTTTTTGCCGCACATAAATAATAATTTTGATTTTCAGGAACTGCTGAGCGAACTGCTTGGAGAATTAAATGCTTCGCATACAGGTGGCCGTTATAGCGCCCCTGCACCCAATGGTGATAATACTGCATGTCTGGGCCTGCTATATGATGAAAAGTATAATGGCAATGGGTTAAAAGTAAGTGAAGTGATAACAGGCGGCCCTTTTGACCGGTCAAAAAGTAGGCTAAAGGCAGGTGATATCATAGAAAAAATAAATGGAACATCTCTTACAACAGATATGGACTGGGCTATTTTGTTGAATAGAATGGTCAATAAAAATGTTTTAGTTTCAGTGTATAGCCCGGCAACAAATGTGCGCTTTGAGGAAATAGTAAAACCAGTTTCGTTTGGTGATGAGGGTGCATTGATGTATAAAAGGTGGGTGAATAAAATGAGCAGCATGGTGGATAAATTAAGCGACGGCAAGGTGGGTTATGTACACGTGCAAGGCATGAATGACCCCAGCTATCGCAATACTTTTGATGAGGTGATGGGTAAAAATCTGGATAAAGAAGCCTTAATAGTAGATACGCGGTTTAATGGTGGAGGGTGGCTGCACGATGACCTTGCAACCTTTCTAAGTGGCAAACGATACCTGCAATTTTCTCCGCAGGGCAATCTGTTAAAGGGCGGTGAGCCTCTGGGGCGGTGGCAAAAACCCAGTTGCGTTTTAATGAGTGAAAGCAATTACAGTGATGCATTTATTTTTCCTTATATCTATAAGCAAAATGGATTGGGAAAATTAATCGGAATGCCTGTTGCTGGCACGGGTACAGCAGTGTGGTGGGAAACACAGATAGATCCTACAATAGTATTTGGTATTCCCATGATAGGCACTATAGGCAAAGAGGGCCGCACAACTGAAAATATGCAGGTAGAGCCCGATATAAAAGTGCCACTGCCTTATGAAGATTTATTAAATGGCGAGGATACACAGATAGAGGCTGCAGTAAAAGAAATGCTGAAAGAGGTAAAAACAAATAAGGGCTAAAAAATTTTTATTTACATTGAAAATGTAAATACCGGTTGATTAGAATTTTGTAAATACCCATTTAAAACCAAAAGCTGTAATCATGCATAGGATGGCTGTGCCTATCCATAAAATAGAAAAGCCATAATGCTCAGCTACGAAAGTGCCTATCAGTGGTGAAAAAACAAATGCAGAAGAAACTGAAAGCGCATTTAATCCCATATATGCACCTTTACGTTCTTTGGTACCTCTGTTTACAGTAACAGTAGCCATAAAGGGCATTGCCAATATTTCAGATAGGCTTAAGAAAAACATAGCAGCAAACAAAACCCAGGTGCCACCAGGTATTAAGAGTGTCAAAAAAGAAATGGCGCCTAATATTGCTCCTGCTGTAATCACTAAAGACGCCTGCATACTTCTTTCGGCTATTTGTACTATCAGCATTTCCAGAAGAAATACAACAAGCCCATTTGAGGCAAGGATCAGTCCAATATTTGATTCACTGA
>JAFDXH010000085.1 GCA_018268075.1 Bacteroidota bacterium
TAATAGTGCTGGGCAAAATATTTACATTGGATAAGGTTTACCGAAATGATGATGGCGTTTTGTTTTGGCTCTGCAAAATCGGTGTATAGCCAGTTGCCATAATGCAGTTCGCTGTCATCCACCAATCCTTCTATGGCACCTTTCAGGTCGTCTTTGTGTATGGGGCAATAGCCTGCCTGCTGTGCAGTATAAAAAGCAAATTCAGCCTCCTCAACAGGTGCTTTAAAAGGGATGATATTTAGCTGAAGCTCTTGCTGCATATTTTAATCCGTCAATTCATCAAACCTTTTCTGTGACCAAATAAGTTCCGCTATCTGCTCGTACAACGAAGTCCTCTCCTGTAAATCACCCTTCTTAAACTGAGTGTGACTTTTAAATTTTATCCCTGCCGATTTGTACCATTTAGTAAAATTGGGGTTTTTGACATAGCAATCAGGATGTAATGATTGGGCCAATAAATTTTGCTTGAGATAGTGAGGAAGTTTTTTAACGTAAGGGTCTTTATTAAATGACTGGTTTGTGCCTTTTGGTAACAATATCAGATCGCCTAATGAATTTCTGTACCATTGAAAATCTGACTTTTGTTCAAATTCGTCTTTTTGGTAATCATAAACATCTGCCCAAATATGTTCAACCTGTGCAGGTTTCTTAATATCGTCTGCCATGTAATTATCAATACTTGAATTGGCACCACTTTCACTTTCGATATAGTAAGTTAGCCTTGCAAGAAAATAACGAACAAACCTTTTGTTCTGCTGGTTAAGGTTAAAATCATAAATACCGCTTAAATCCTCCTCAAACTCATCCATCTTTCCTTTAAGAATCTGAGCTAATTCAACAAGTGACTTGTTTCTTATTTCTTTTACCAACGAATACAAAGTATATCTTAAAGAACTTTGCCCCAATGTCCTTTGATTTACTGATCGGTACACGGCAAAACAATCAATAAAATGGCTCACCATTTCTATTTTGTTGTTCTGAGTATTTTCGTCGTCTGTTTCATTAACCGGGGCTAAAAAAAGCGGATAAGCCAGCGATGTGGCAATACCATAATAAGAAGTAAAATATACACCAGGCAGCGAAGGGTTAAACTGGTATCTCCCATCCAGTATTTTCAAATACAGCTTGCTGTAAAAGTCAAATTTGTTTTCTACAAAGTCAATAAAATCATCAGTATCATTTAATCCGATTAGCCTATGCTTATCCTTAACCCATGTATGAAAGTATGTTCCGATTTTTTCAAAATCTTCATTAGATGAACCTTTCTTGCCAGGTCGTATTGTTTCTGCATATTTTGCCCTAAGCCAAGCCTTAAAGAAATCCTGATCTTCCAATTCATTAGGCCAAAAGCGACGTAACTCTGCAATACGTTCCTTCCAATCTATATTTAATTGATTTTTCTTCTTCCCATCTTTTATTTTAGAAAGCAGATAACCTTTCAGCATATCTGTAGGAGTCAGGTTTAGCCCCCTGTCATTCATTGTTTCAAAAATGGTATATGCGTTTTCCTCTGAATAGGTAACAATTTTTACAAAAATGAGCTTCTCTTTTAACCATGAAATAAAATAAGGCAAGGCTTCATCTTTAAACTCCTCAGGAAAAAGTTCCTCTATATCTTCATATCGCTCTACAAGGTTCTGTACACTTTCATCATCATCGTCTTCTAATTCATATTCACCATCCCTGTAAAGTGCATCAAAACAAACTTCTCTTTCGGGAACCTGCATATTGTAGGACTTCTCTCCATATTTTTCAGAAAATATCATCCCATCAATAGATTCCTTTAATGACTTTTCTTTTTGTAAATGATTCAGGTATATTAAAAGCAAAGTGATTGATGTCAATCTTTGCTGACCGTCAATTATTGAAAGTTTACCTTCCTTGCTACTCATTACAAGCGGCCCCATATAATAACTGTTATAGTTCTCCACTTCACTGCGCTTATGTTTTGGGTCATAATTATTGGTAAACGCCGTTTCCAGATCATCTATAAGCTGCTCTATGTGCTTTCTTTCCCAGCGATACTCCCGCTGGAAATAGTCAATTGAAAATTTCTGTTGATCTAATATTTCAACAAGAGTTTTATCGTCTGCGTCAATTTTGGTATTTATTTGTGGGTGGCTGCTCATTATAATTGTTTAATTAATTCTTTAGCTTTTTCAACTGTATATGTTCCCTCAATTTGCTTCTTATCAAATACCATGAAGTACAAATAATCTTTCCCTGCTAATTCAGCCCACCTATTACCGAGCCTACACTTTGCAGCACTATCTGAATTATCTCTATCATCACCTTTGGTTTCTACAAGAATTACCTTTCCTGATTTTGAAACCAAAACAAAATCCGGATAGTGATTAGACTTGAATCCATTTATGGAAAAACCTTTGCCTCTGCCAAGGTTACGATGCCAGAAAGCTATGTTAGGCAGGCTTGCATAATCTGTTATAACAGTTGTTTCAAAATTATTCATTGATCCTTCCTTCTCATACAATGAGTTGCCGATAGAAGGACCTAAAGGACCGGGGACAATTGGATCCTGAAAACTCCATGAGGCTTCTGTTATGATTTTACCTATTTTAATAAGATCATTGAACTGGGATTCCGCATACGTATCTGCATGTAACCTTATTTTGGCTTTTATTCTATCGGAGTAGCTCCATTTTCTCATCAAAATATCCTGCAATTGTTCTGCATTCAGGGTTGATAAAATTCTTTCTACATAAGTTCGTATTTCCTGATCGGCAATTGGGTACATATCACCAACTATCTGAACAATCTGGTGAGCAATATCTTTTATCTGGCTTTCTTTGGGCTTAGCCAATATGTACTCTACTACAGGGTCTTTTACCGTTTGATCTTCAATCTTTGTAAACCGTGGCGCATACTGGTCTTTCTTTGTTTGCTCAATATCCACTTTATAAAGGTCAGAGCTAATCTGATCAAAATCGATTTTAGAATCTTCTGTACTCAGCTTAAAGTTTTTCAAAAGTGATTCTTGGTTGAGCAACATTTTTTCAGTGCCAAAAATGTCACTTTTGGAAACCTCCAGATAAAACTGTGGCAGCTTTATTTTTGATGCCTGTTCTTTGTGCGCATCTACAATTTTGTAGCGTTTTACTTTGTCTCCCATTTCCTGAAAAATATTTTCGTCAACGGGTTGCTGACTTTGTTTTTGAATTTCAGCCTCCATCTCACGGTTTTGAGTTTCGGCCATTTCTGTTATTTCTGATACAACGGGAACTATATTATTCTCCATCGTAACTTCTTCCGGGTTGAAAGAAATCTTATTGGTGTCAATTTCTTCTGTTACCTCAGTTTCATTCTGTTCAGGAAACAGGAAATTCTCCAAAGGTTTTTCAGTAACCTGTTTTTTCTCCTCCTGAGACATAATATCTTTCTGACGATAATCTCTTTCGCTGAAACCGGAAGCCTGTAAGCCCTTTACAATATTTTGAAGTGTTTCATTAAATTTTGCAGAAGCTGTAAGCACATAAGAAACATTTAAGAGCGGTGCGTTATGTTTCATTACATAAGGCTGACGCAATACCCTACCCAAAATCTGCTCCACATCAACAGCAGAGGATTTATCAGCAAGCGAAGCCAACACATAGGCAAAGGGACAATCCCAACCTTCTTTCAAAGCGTTGATGGTAATAATATATCGTACCGGGCAGTCTTTCGACATTAAATCAACCCCTTTCAGTTCGTCTTTGGTTGCTGTTTTTATTTTAATCTGATCTTCAGGAATACCTACTTTCAGTAATTGCTCCTTCAGTTTATCAAATGTTGTGTTATCATCATCCGTTTTCGGTTGAGCCTGGAATAATACAATTGGCCTGATGTATTTGCCGCCATTTTTTTCAAGTTCTATTGCCAATAACTCCAATTTTCGTTGCAGGTGCAAGGCACTGTTTATTACTTCGGATTTATCATGATGGTTATATACAATCACCGGTAGCTTTACCATGTGTTCCTTTTTCAATTCAATAGCAGGAACCAGACTTACAATATTGCTGTTGTCTTTTGGTGTTGCCGTAAGGTCTAATACAAATGAAGGGTTAAGAGCATTCAGCATATCTACACTCAGATCGCTTTCGGCATTGTGGCTTTCATCAACAACCAAAACAGGATGCAGGCTGCGGATTACATTTATTAAGGCTGTATCATCTGCATCATCCAGTAAATGAGATTTGTCTTTATACTGGCTGGCGAAAGCAGCCAGTTGCCCGTTTTCCTGGTACACTTTTCTATCCTCCTTATTTCTTGCCCGAAGGCTTGAAAAACTCATTACAATAATGCTCAATTGTTCTTTAACCACCGATGGGTTAAAGTTTGAACCTTGCAACAGATCTTTCTTCTCATAAACTTCAACCCGGTTATTAAATAAGCTATCCAATTTTTGCCTGTATGGGTGATCGGGATTATTTAAAGCTGCTACCGTTTGGTCAAGCAAATTGCTCCATGGAACCAGCCACACAACGGTTTTAGGAATATCATCGGCATAGGCTTTAAAAATGCTGTGCAGGGCATTGCAGGCAATAAAGGTTTTACCACCGGCTGTAGGCACTTTTACGCAAACATTTGCCGCTTTAGGAATATGATTTTTGTATGGCTGCATACCCTCGCCAGTTACAGGATTGTAAGGGCCAATTCTTTCTTCCCAAAACTTGTTGAAAGCAACATCTGTTTTTTTGTACTGTTGCACATACTCCAGGTATTGCTCCAGGTCTTTAATGACTTTATATTGATAACTTTTTAATTCCATATCAGAAACGGGTTATATCTCTTGGTATTTTTTTGAAAATAATGTTCTTCTGTAACAGAAATTCTTTTGGCAGCAAACAATTGTCGGCATAAATAACATATTGCCCAGCTTTAGTTTTTAAAGTTGCCAGCATATCAAAATCTAATGTTGTTAGTGAGTCTTTTTCATAAATAAAATAATAGGCAGCATCTTCTTTTTTGCCCAAGAAGTATGGAGTATCTTTTGTTTTTGTTTTTGGCTTGTCTGAAAAAGGGGTTCTTGTTTCACTGTACCAGATATATTCCCGGATTTTCACAATTCCTACTTCTTCATTTAAGTATTCGGCATTATCACCAATGAATAAAGGTTGACCGAGGGAATAAAAATCAAAACTCCCTCCAGTTGCTGCAATATCAGAATAGCCTTCAATAACATGCTTTATTCTCTCTGCTGCAATGGTTTCTGCATAATCCATCATTTCAATCATGATAAACTTTCTATTTCTTTTATCTTTCTTATTCAAATTCAAAACAGCATGTGCTGTAGTACCTGATCCAGCAAATGAATCAAGAACGTAGAAATTATCGCCATTCATAATACTGATTAGATACTCAATTAATGATAGAGATTTTGGATAATCAAAATCTACTCCTATCTTCTTTAGTTCA
>JAFDXH010000086.1 GCA_018268075.1 Bacteroidota bacterium
GAACCTAATAATTTATAAAGATTTATTAAATTATAATTCGATTCTAGACGTGTTTGGAGATAAAAATGCGATTGTATTATTATTTCCTGTTGAATCAAATACTGTTGGTCATTACATAGCATTATTAAAATACAATAATAAAAAAACTATCTTGCATTTTGATTCATATGGTTTAAATGCATCTCAAGAAATCGGATATACGTCAAATCTTTACGTCAAACAGAGATTATTAAACATTTTATATGCTAATATCCAAAAACAAGGATGGAAAGTGCAATTTAACACCAATAAATTCCAACAATTTGGACCCAACATAAGCACTTGTGGAAGATGGAGCACAGTAAAAATATTATTTAGTTATCTGGATGACAAAGAATTTGCGAAGTTATTTTATAAACAAAAATATAGTCCTGATGAATTAGTTACATTAATTACATTTATAAAATTAGATGAGGAAAATCAGTTTAGCAAGCTCTTCAAAAGAATATTATAATACTTTAATTTGGTGTTCGGATAAAATAGCTTGCGGGTACGATGATTTAATCACACAGTATCGACTTGGAACTGTTCTAAGATATTCAATTTGCTCCTTACTGAATCCCCAGTAAGCTTTAGCTAATCTGGTAACAGATGCAAAATTTGATTTTGGAAACACTACAGTAAGATGGCATTCATTCAATATTTTTTTCGTTTGCGCCCCATTCATGGCCACATGATTAATCACAACAACACTAATTTTTCGTTTTCTTCCATTTTCTAAACATTGATTGCGAAATAAATCAATAGCTTTATTTAATTCTTTATTCGCGGAAAGCATTTCAGAATCATCAAAAACAATTATGCAATTATCAAATTCTGTAAAATTCATGGGATCAACTAATAAACTATCATCGATTTTTATATATTCAATTGTTTTTTGTAAATCTTTGTAAGCTTCATCATCGCTGGTCGGACTTATCATAAATATTTTATTTTTTTTAAATTTTTTCTTATATTCTGATAATAATCCCGCGACAAAAGTTGATTTACCGGAACCAGCAGAGCCAAAAATACATAGTCGAAATGAATCATTTGGCGGAATAAATTGAAACTTTCGTTCTTTCCCAATATCAACTAATTTTCCTAAGAAACTGGTATCGTCAGCCTCTTCGTTATCATTTACATAAACTATTTTATTGCTAACCGTAGCAAATGGAAAGCCTGATTTAAGTGATAGCATTTATAATATATATTGATAAAAAAAATCTCAATTATTATTATATTGAATGGAAACGTATACTTATGAGGATTTGGAGGGCGAAGGAGTGAAAGATACAATTTTGAATATAAAAGATAGATTGAAACATTTTTATCATGGTGTAAGACTAAAATTTCCGCCAAAAGAAAGATTTCTTTTAGAAAAATACGGGAATTTTACAATCACTAAAATAATAGTTTGTAGAGCCCCGATAAAAAGCTACATTGAAAAAGCATTAAATATATTATCCTTTGGAAAATTTCAAAATATCAAGCAAACTTTACCATATGATAAGATGTTTCATTTATATATGCTGGTTACATTATCGAATTCTCAAATTTTAAGAATAGAAAAGAATGAGGTCGTTAAAATTTCTGATACTTTTAAAATTGATTCAGATACAGAATATAGTGACGTCAATTTAAATAAAGATCGACCTACATTGAATGATTTCTTTCATAATACAATAAAACAATATGGCGAACAATCATTTTTTGTCTACAATGCATTTTCTAATAATTGTCAGAAATTTATTTTAGATAATCTGACAGCAAATAATATAATTGATGAACAACTAACGAAATTTATTTATCAAGATTTAACAAAACTCGTGGAAGAATTACCAGAATTTACAAAAAATATTTCAAAAGATATCACTGACACTGCTCATCGATTTGATATATTGTTAAATGGTTATGGTTTGAAAAAAAAATAATCAATAATTTTTTTTGTAATATTATTATATATAAATGCCAAGAATTCGAAAAGAGAAAATTTCTATACCTTTAGCGAATGTATATTTAGACTCATTGGTTGCAACTGCCCGAAAAAATGATTTGAATTCATTTCAAACTCCTAAAACCGTAGCACCGAGTCAATCAATGAAGCATACACCTCTTAAAATGAAATTCAAGAAATCTAGTAATTCAGTTTATATTCCAGATTTTGGATATTTAGATACAACTGATGTGAAAAATAGAAGTTCAACTGACATTATAAGACAAATCAAATCACAGCAACTAGTTAATGATTTAATAAAGGAACAACAAAATCCATTATATAAAGATTCAACTGATTTTCTGAAACAATATGACCCAAATGTTGATGTTGTTCAATCAATCAGAGATTTAGTGGATAGACAGCAATTTATGGATGAACTTACATCCGAGAATAAGAAACTCGATGATTTATTAGATTTATTCAATGCTCAAGGAAAAGAAGCATTTTTAAATTTTATGAGAACGAATAACTATTCGCGTGATTCTATCACGGATGTAAAAAATGTTATTAATTATATTACAGGAAATTTAAATGGTCTATTACGACCTTATTTGAAAACACATGAAAATGAATATTTCATACGATTAAAACATGCTGAAAGACAAAATATGGAACGTATTGCTCGCGAACAATTACAAAAATTAGAAGAAATTCTTCACGCAACAACACCAGCCTTACATCACGTTCCACCTGGAGGAGTACCAGCACCAGCACCAACACCAGTACCCGGCGGAGCACCAACTGCCACACCAGCTGCCGCACCAGCTGCCGCACCAGCAGTACCTGCACCAGCGAGAGCCGCAGCACCTGCAGTAGCATTACTCACCGGGGCGCCAGCAGTACGATTATTACCACACATTCCGACAACACCAGCAACACCAGCAACACCTGGAGCACCAGGAAAAGGGAAAACAGCAAAAGGTACGCCAACATCAAGCCGGGCACCGCCAACACCACCGGCAACAGCACCGCCGGCACCACCAACACCACCGGCAACAGCACCACCACCACCACCGGCAACAGCGGCACCACCACCAGCACCACCGGTACCATTAGCACCCCCAGCACCATTAGCACCACCAGCACCAGCATTACCGGCTTTAGCACCAATAGCAGCACCTAGAGCGATAACTCATTATACAGGAAATCGAAAAGATATTTGGACCAGATTAATGTCATTAACTCGACAACAAGTTATTGATGAATACAAAGCCAGAAATTTACCACACAACATGGCAGAACCATTACCAACCCAAAGAAAAAAATTATTAGACGATATAAAAACACGCGGATACGGACTCAATCCACCAGAGAAACTGAAGAAATCAACGAAATCAAAGAAATCAAAGAAATCAGAGAAATCAAAAAAATCAAAGAATCAAAAAAAGATTAAAGGAGCAGGAATATTTGATTTTCTTAAAGGCGTTCTTTGGTGGTTTTTTCCAGCGTATGTCGAAATTTGTGAAATAAATGATATTATCGATGAGAAATTTAATATATTTTCTGAAAAAAATTTCACAATAGTTCACCAACCACATTCAGGGTTATTAGGTTCAAAAAGAATGGAAAAAAAAGATAAAATATTTTTGTTGACTCCACGTGGTGAAGTAACAAAAGAGGCTCTTGCGTCTCCTTTTCGAATCCTTTTGAGAACTATTGAAGGACATTTGGCAGCGATAGCGATTCAAGACAAGCTCGATTTCACAAGGCTTAAAAAAGAATTGATTGAATTAACAACAGATCCAACAGTAATCCCAGAGTCTTATGTTGTGGAGCAAAATTATAAAACTAAACCTAGCCAAGATGATAGAGATAAGATGAGAACTATTAGACTCAAGCGCCGCCATTCACCCGTTGCTGTTAGTGTTGGGACACAAGCAGAGGAGCCAACTCAGGTAGAAGTTATGGAGCCTATAAGAACAGTTCCACGCTTGACTCGAGAAGAATCATTATTCCAAACGCCTTTAGAACCAAGACTAGCAACACCACATTACCGTCAAACTCCATCACGACTTAGCCCACCACAAGGCGCATTTGGCAATACTCCAGCTACTCCGCATTACCGTGGCAAAGTGACTCCGAGAAGTCCATTAAACCCATTTAGCTAATAAATCTGAAAAAATAATTAAAATCTCACTATAATATATAGAATATGAATACTAGAATGAAAAGAATTTATTATAATTGTGAAATTACAAATCAAACAACAAAATCGAGAGATGCAAACTTTTCAACAACACTGTTAACTCCAATAGTTGAAGACCCACAAAATTATAATTTAAGTGTTAATCGATTTCGCATTCCATTAAATTCAATTCCATTGACATTAAATAATATTCCATTTAATCAATGGCAGGTTGCATTGTCATATAATGGAGTTTATAAATCGGAATTTGTGCCACAGTATAATCAAAGCTTTAAAAATATTTATAATCCAGTTGTTGTCACGAGAGCTGGTACAATTGAAACCTGGGACTCTATGCAAACAATGAATGTTACGCGAACAGTTAATTTATCGAGCGGAAGTATTGTTCCACCAGGGGAATTTAGAAATATATTTTTGGATTATTCAGGTAATCTTTATTATTTAAATGCATCGGCAAAATCAATAACCGTATATAATGGCAATACTGGGGCATTGATTACAACATTAAATTGTCAGAATTATGCCCTCAGTGGAGAAACAATTAATTTTATTAATGCTTTTGGATGCGACCCAAGAAATGGAAATCTATATTTTGCATATTGGCCCGGTGGAGCAGTAGGAACTGTATCATACCGTATAGTTGAACTACTTCAACAATCTGGGTCTACATGGTCAAGCTCAAATAATTTTTATATGATAGATGTTGACCCATTTGTGTATTCAGACTTTACTCCCTCATCAATATGTGTTGATTTAAAACTTAATTATCTGATGGTTGCGTATACAAATAACACAGGGGGGCTACTATGGGGAATAATTAATGGATTTCAGTTGCAAGTTGCGTCTGTAACACAAAAATTAATTTATCCAACGAGTTCTTGGACAAATGATAGTGTCTCGACTGATACCTATTATAATTTTCAATTGATATCGAATGAAACTGGAACATATGCCTATGCCATGAAAGGAACTTTTGCTACAGATGATAATTCAATTTTAGCTATCACATATCCTCCTGGCTCTAATACTTTAAAATTTATTGGAAAGAGTCCGATGACACTTGATAGAAGTTATGGTCTCTTGGGTTTTGATGACGAAAATAATTTATTGATAGGAAATGTTGCAGATTATAAGGCATTTAATTTGACAAATGGGACAATATCGTATTTATTTCTTCCTGATATCAGCGTCAATTATCCTTTGGTAATTTCAACTGGACATATTAAAACAGGCAATGAAATTGTTGAAGCTGGTGATTATCCTTTATATTATTACCAAGATTTCTTGACTCAAATAAATAATGCATTTCAATTTGCATTTGATAAACTCGCTGGATTACCAATTGTTGTACAATCTCCTCCTTTAGTTATGTTTGATGGCACAACAAAGTTATTTTATATAAGTTGTGAAAATGGATATACGTCCCCAGATATTACAATTGAAATGAATTCAACCTTATTTAATATGTTTAAATTTCCATCAGTTCCTACTCTATCAGAGGATCCAAATTACGCTGGTTTTCGATCTATATTTACTATTAATACAAGTGATACAGGAACCGCATTTAAAATATATCAAGAAGCATCCAGTATTTCAGCTTTTTGGGATTTAGCAAGAATATTATTGGTAACTTCAAAAATTCCAGTTCGTGGGGATATAGAAGGTATAAATTCTTCGGTAAATATAGTCACAGATGTTGTCCCAGATACAACAGTGTTAACGCCAAATGATATTTTAGTTTATCAACCCACAGTTTTAAGATGGTATAATTTAGATTCAAATATTCCCCTCAGAGATATAAATATTCAATTTTATTATGGTAATAAAGATGGAACAATTTATCCAATGGTATTATTTTCAAACGAGTATGCATCAATAAAATTAGAATTTGCGCAAGTCACGTAGTAATATAATTTTTTGATTAATATAATTTTTTTGATTAATTATTTTTTTTCTTTCTTAATAATATATAAAATGCAAAATCCAGATGATTCAATTGAAAAAGCTCTCGAACTCGATCCTGTAGTCGATTTAAATTATGAAGCTCCACCTGAAGAGGTTGTACGTAAAGGTCCTTTAGAAAAATCAATTTTTGTTCTCGGCTCTGATTCTTTTGGGGATAAAAATATCGCTTTCAATGGTATAGTACCGCCATCACTTACAACTGTCACAGACCGTAATTTAAGAATACAATATAGTTTATATGTTCACGTACAATTTTCTGCAACTAATGCAAACCGTGCAACTCAAGGTAAATATCCTTTTTGTAATGCTGTTGCTGGTTCAGGAGTTGCACGCAAATGGCCTTGTGTCGCTGGTGCTGTTGGGGCTCCTGTAACACCTGCTTATGTGACAAATGGTTTATGTTACGATCCAATGGGTAATGATGATGCTGTCGCTGCCGGCAATTTTGTTGGCGAGAGTGGAGTAAATGGAATCGGAAATACAATATGTCTTCGTGCGTTTCCGCTCCAAAGCTGCATGTCAACCTGTGATATTCGGGTCAATGGTAACTCGAATTCTATCAATATGATTGATTTAATTTCAATGCAACCTTATTTATTGGATGATCAAGAAGTTGAATATTTTGCGTCTGAATTCCCTTGTCAACGTGATAGTTCAAGTCTTTATTCTTCATCAGATGGATTTGATGTACGAAATCCTTTATCTTCTGCTGGTGCGAATCCTGCGACTATGACACGTGCATCATATAATGCTACTCTAGTTTACGAAAATGTAACAGCGGCTGGCGGTCTTGCTTCTGTTGTATATCGTGTGTATCGTTATGATATTACAGAAAGTATTATAATTTCTCCTCTGGTCTGGGGAAAATGCTTTGGTGCGGATGGTTTCGCAAATATACAAAATTTAACATTATCTTTTAATATTCAAGATATCAATCGCGCATTTACGATCGTACCAGGTGTACTAACTGCGCCTACTGTTGTTACAATTTCAACTCAAGGCTTACCGTGGGGTACTGTTGGGAGTCCGGATAGATGGACTGGACAAGCTCAAAATAAATGTAATATTTTGATGAATTATTATACTCAAGACCCTCTAATTAGTGCTCGAATGGGTACAACTCTTTTTTATGACTATGATTATATTCAATCAGATGCTAATGGTAACGCAATTCCTGCTGTTACAAATGCATCCCCTGATGGGTCTTGGACTGGCAATGCATTGCGTGTCAATACAATTCCCGATAAAATATGTGTGTATATCAAACCAAATAAGGGGCAATTCAACGGAACTCCCACATCTGCAACATTTCCCGATACATTTTTACGGATTAAAAAATTAAATGTTGGATTTAATAATGCTCCATCTAAACTAAATACATATACCGAAGCTGATTTATATCGAATGTCTGTGAAGAATGGTCTACGTATGTCTTGGCATGAATGGAGATATAGTATTGGTTCTCTTGTCATTATTGATGTTGTCAATGACCTTGGACTGGGAAGTGAAGAATCTTCTGGCCAAAATAAAATTAACAGTCTTAAAATCGATGGCGAATATTCAGCCTCTCCATTAGCTTATGCAGGAAATACAGCTGGATTTACCGTTGAAGTAATGACTGTCGTTATTACACAAGGAAAAATGACAGTATCTCCTCAAAGTGCACAATTCACCGTTGGAGGGATAACAACTTCTGATGTGTTAGCACTTACCACAACTCAAAGTAATGTTGTTGCTTCAGGTCTTCGCCATCATTTAGGACATCACTCGCGAGGTGGAAATTTTTTAACTAAAGTTGGTAAACTATTACACCATGGTTTACAATATGCTAAGAAAGTACAACCACATCACCTTGACATGGCACAAAAAGGTCTTGAAAATCTAGGTTTACATGGGGGTAATGTTGTTGCTGGTGCAGTTTCTGCTGGAAAATTACGAAAACATAAACGAGTTCTTTAAAAAATAAAATAAAGTTATAATATAATTTTTAACAAGTTTCTCAAAATTTTTTTTTATTTTATCAAGTAATATTATATCAATGATTGACCCAATATCGTTATCAATCGCAATTGGTGGAGTACTGGTTGCATTAGCTACACATATAAAATTCAGTCATCAATTATTTTATTATTCCATTTTTCTTTATTCTGTTGGTAATATAATTTCTTTTTAGCTTTAATTTTTTCTTTATTTTTTTCTTGATATAATTTCTTTTTAGCTTTAATTTTTTCTTTATTTTTTTCTTGATATAATTTATCATATTGTTTTTTTGATTCTTTATTATCATTTCTATATTTTTGTCCATTTTCTTTATATTCAACTGTATCTTTATGATTTTTATAATATTCTTTACAATATGGTTTAATATATGCAGAAATTTTTTCTTTATTAAGTTCTTTATACTCTTTTTGCGTTCTTGTTGGAATAATTTTATTTACAACAATATTTTTATTTTGTTCAATCCAATACCTTTCACGGGAATGTAATTGTTTCAATGATTGACAGTCAAACTCTTCGAGCAATTGAATTTCAACATCTCCGAGGAGTAATAATTCAAAAGAAGTCGTATTTGATTGACCTTTTCCATTGTTTCGACAACGGAAGTTGTTGATATGTTTTATAAGGCGAAGTTCAAGAGAGGAATATGTTGAACCAATATATATTTTATTAGTATTGATTGAAACTAATTTATAAATTTTTCCTTTTTTTAAATCCATCTCCATTATATTTTATATGAGTAAATTTGTCCTTAAATAGTTTTTTTTAAAAATATTTTATCTCAATATAATTTATATGATTGATTTAATAAGTTTAATCATTGCTATTTCTGCTTTATGTGGAACAATTTTACATCATATAAAGACGTCGAAATGTATGGGATTCGAAGTTATAACACGGGACATCCAAAAAGAGAGTCCTCCATCAACTCCAAACGAGCAAACAATATTAATTTCTCCATCAACTCCAATACCAATACCGGATAAAGTAAAAATTAAAAAAAATTATCTATAATTATGTATATATGAAAGGACAACTCGGAAAAATACTAAAAGATAAGAAAGTTTATGATACATTATTAATGCTGATTCTGATGGGATACGGATTTAATGAGGCATTAGAACAAATCAATCAGATGGTTCGCCGTTCAATATGAGTTTTCCATTTTCATAATATCGATGTTCAATCTCTTTTCCCTCTCGATTGTATCTTACAAAATCTTTTATTTTTTTATTGTTATCAAATTTCGTATCAACCATGATATTGTTTTTTCCAGTCTGATGAAATACCTGTTTCGAAATCTTTCTGCCAAGTTCATAGAAATTAGTTTCTATAATTATTATTTTTTTATCATTTCTTCCAATAACTTTGAGAAGTATTTCTTTTCCATGCTTTTTTCCGTTGACATAATTACATGAATAAATTACGTTACCAAATTTATCAAATTCTCGAAGTTCCCCTTCAAATTTTCCATTATTAATCAAAACTTCGCGATACAGTAGTCGACTTCCGAGGGTATAATTACGATAAAATTGCTTAGCTATCCCACAAAATTCAAATAATTTATATTGTTCTTGTTCAATGAAATTATGGAAATATGCTAATTCATAATCATAAAAAAATTCATATTCATCCAAATTTCTGAAAAGATTATCTAATGAATAAATATTATTGAAAACAAGGAATAGATTATTCTTCTTGATTTGAAAATAGGCGGTGCCTTCTAGTATCTCTATCTTATTTCCCCTTTGTTGATGAATTCTTTCTTTATACGGTGGAATATTGCACGGTAATTCATCTAAATATTGATTGGTTGTGATATCGTAAATATCTCGAATAGTTACATCATTCTCCCGATGGAAAAAATTATCACATAAAAAATCAATATCGTTTGAGCTTTCCAATGTTAAAACATAAGTTTTATGTTTGCAATAAAAAATCATTTCTATATATTAATATAAATATATTTTATCTTTAAATATATTTATTTTAAATCATCAATTTCATTTTGTATTTCTTTTATTTCTGTTCGCAATATTATTACGTCAGCTTGTTTTTCCTGTAACTCTTTTTGCAATTTTTGTAATTTTATTTCTTTGCTATCATTTTCTTTGATTGATTGAACTTTTATATAATCAACTAGTCCACCACATTTATAGCAAGATAATGTAATCGGTTTATCTTTCCAACATTTGCATTTACAATCCATATATAAGATAAATATATAAAATATTTTAATTTATATATTATTTTTCTAAATTTTTTATTTTTAAATTGAGTTGATGTTTCACGGTTGCTTCATGTTTCTTTTTATTCACATGCTGATACGTACAATTACAAGCTTCACAATGATCTTTTTGCTTTGCCTTTTCTAAAATTGATTGTTTATTATTTTCATAATAATTTTTATTATAATTTTGAACTTTTTCTGGCCGTTTTGATGGAACTGTTAGATATTTGTTTGGAATTTCAATAATTTCGATTTTTTCTTCTTGTTCATGGTCGATGTCTGACATTAATATATAATATATATTTATAAAATAATATTTTATTATATCATTTTATTTATTGATGTGATTGATTATATTTTTCAATCAATTTATTAACTTTCGGAATTTTAGTTAATTCGCTGCTTGGTTCCCACGTGTCATCTTCCTCTTTATACCCTTTCCATCGAACTTTATAGAAAATTTTGCCCTTTGTTGTCTTTTTCCCAACGATATCTTTGACAATATACTGAGTAGGTTCCCCTCGGATCACCGATGGTGGTGGAGCTTGTTCATTTGAATTGACAACTTGTAATTGATTATAAGTAAAAGCTGGCTTTAAAATTTTACCATCATAATCTTCTACTATATACAGCGGAGGTTGATTTCCATCTAAAATGATGTTACAAATTACATAGATATCAGTAGTCCATCGAGTATCAGTGGCTCTGAACTTTCCAGATAATTTCTGATTTTGATATACTTCTCGTGGTTTGTCTAACTGTAATCTAACTTTTGTGCCGATTGATAGGATTACTGTATTTTTATCAATATTCGGAGCATCAGAAAACTTAACAACCTTTGCTTTCAGAGCGTGTTCATTGATTACCTGAATTAATTTTGGTAATTCTTGGGACCAATGTAAAGATGGTTCGTCTGTAAGGAGTTCTTGTCCAGTCATTCTCATAAATAATGCTCGAGCGATAACTTTGTTTCTCTGTTCAACAAAAGACAGCTGTCGAGACCTTCCGGTTTGAGTGTATGAAACAAAAATACCTTTATCATTAAAATATTTTTTGATTGTTTGATTGTTAAATTCAGCCCCTTTATCGAGAACAATTGAATATTTCGGTGCTGGGATTATCCCTCTAGAAAAGATTGTTTTAAACCCTTCTAATACCGATTGAGCATTTAATACTTTGAACGGATAGGCATCAGTTAGCCCACGTGCAGATATATCAATTACAACTAATACAAATTTATCATGAGTTGTTGGATCTTCCGGTAAAAATAACACATCTGCCTGATAAACTGAATTCGGTTTGATTGAGGCCCTATTGGTTTTAGGGGATTCAAAGCTTTTATCTTTCTTTGGACGTTTAAAAAGATTATAAAGTTCTTGAGTTTCCAATGGGGTCTTGTCTGGGATTGCCGGCTCGTAGAAATCTTTATAGAATTTTGTAAGGATATCATTCATATCTTATATATTATAACATATGAAATTTAATTTAATTCAAAATATTATGGAGAATTCGAAATTCAGTTATAATTTCATTCATTCTTTCTATTTTTTTATTTTGTTTATAAATTGTTCGAGATTCAGGTGTATTGAGATTTAATAGTTGTTGATTTTCGGCATTCTTGTGCTTTTTTGTATCTTGATGTCGTGATTTATAATTTGAATGTTTGTATTGAATACCACATACGTCGCATTTAATTGGTTCCATAATATTATAATATTATTATAATAGTATATCTTTAAATCAAATTAAACAATTATATAATTTGGGTACGTTGAGGGGATTAGAGCTAGGCTATCGCATTCGAAAATAAATTGATAATCTTCTCCTGATATTGTTTTGATATTATTTTTAATGTAGTTTTGATGTTTTTGGGATTTTTGATGTCGTGCTTTTTCACCATATCTGTGAGATATTCCACAAATGCAGTTGTGAGGAGTTGCTTTATATTCTAATACTTTATTTCTATTTGTATGGTAATATTCGTTCATTTGCTCTGATATTTTTTGTTTGTTATCTACATAATATTGTTTTGTTGTTCGATTAGGTATTACTTTGTTCACACATTCATTATTTTCAATATAAAATCTTTCTCGAGCATGCAATTCATCTTTTGACTTACAATTTTCTAATTTTTCAACTAGGATTATATCAAAATCATTTGTTTCAAGAATTTTAAAGCTTGTAACATAATGATATTTTCCAGCTAAATATCGCTTATAATTACCACGATGTTTAGCTAATCTATTGCATAAATATTTTTCGCATGTTGAACCATAATAGTTCTGTCCTGTGATATTGCTCACAATTCTGTAGATTTTTGCATCGACTAATTTTTTATTTTCATCCGAATTCATCTTATTATAATATAATAAATATTTTCTTAAATAGATTTATCTTAAAAATATATATAAGAAATTTTATATTTCCCAATTATTGTTCGAAAATGTATTTAAATTAATAATTTTAACAGAAGGATTGAAGCCTTCGTAAACCATTTGACCAAGTGTTGCCTCTGATTTAGCTTTTAAATCTTTAGGTTTAGATGTTGATTTAATTCCGTCCGTATGCATTCTTTTGACATCAGTAATATCATTAAAGTTATCTGTGACGAATTTGCTAATTTGATATCTACCGGCACTTGTTAAAAATGGACCAAGTCGAGCATAGTTGGTTTTGAATTCCGAACCTAATTTAGTATAAATAGGGTAGCTATTACCAAGATAATCCGTTTTCATTCCAACAATAACATCGTCATGCTCTAAATTTAAATTTCCATCCTCAGAACATGATTTAATATATTCCCTTTTTTCACATAATGCACCGTGGAGCACGTTCCTGATTGATTTCACAGCGTCTTTGATGTCCGGTTGCTCTAATTCTATCAAGTATTGTACAAAAGGTTTGAACAGTAACCGACCGTCGATTCTTGCATTTGAATCATAATATAAAAAATTCGGTTGACCATCTTGTATTAATTCAATTTTTAATTTCAATTCCCTTGCTCTTGTTAAATCAGTATGAGTATAATAATTTTCTGGATTAAAATGAAATACAATATTATTAGATTCCATCGTTTTTTCAATTTTAGCTCTATAAATACCATACATAAAAAATTTATCAATATCATCATCATTTATCAATTTAAATATACCCTGTTTAATTGGGAAGTTTAGATTAGATTGCATATGATACGGGTACATGGCCTTTACATCAGAGCTATATAGTGAGCCTTCATATCCTTTTTCAACGTATAACATGCCACCTCGATAGCAATTATTTATCCATTCTGCCTCTTGTTGTGTGATTGATTCAGGTTCTGGTAATGATGCCGTTAAATCATTAAATAATTTTAATGAAGTATTTTTATACGTACCTGTTTTTTTTAAATTAATCTGGACTAAATGTTTTTTGGTCAAAGTTTTTAATTTATCATTTGCGAATATAAAATAATCATAACATTCTTTTAATGTTTTATTTTTAGTCTTGCCAATCGTTATATATTTTGATTCAGTTGTATGATAATGATGTTTATTAAATTCCTCATCTGACATAATATATTCAGATTTACCATCATAAACGCGAAGAACAGAATTCTTTTTGTCACTCCGATCTCTATAATAAAATAGAGGCTCTTTTTCATATTTCAAACTATTACATTTAATTGGTTTATTTGTTCTTTTCAATTCAACATGCCCATCGGTCCAGATTAAATCAATTTGCCTTTTCGTAGATAATAACGAGGTTCTGGTATAGTCGCCCTCAATATTAATAATTGTTTTTAATTTTGATTCAATTTTATCAATCATATCAAATGGAACCTTGGCTTTTCTATCAATACCAAGAAATTTTTTAAATGCAACTGGTGTGTCCCAATTCGGCAGGTGCTCACCAAATCCAAGTTTAAGAGCATCAAAAAAACAATCATTATATTTACCATTGCAACCAGCTTCATCGGGGAAATCATACAGAAAGATTCTGAAATCATCAACAATACTCTGATCATCCTGTTCAAAATATTTTTCAATGTTAGATTCGTGTTCATTGGATTCGAATTGACTTTCAATTTCGACAAAATTTGTTCCCCATGTCTGCAGCGGATTTGAGATTTGATATCCAACTTTTTTTAATCGAGAACTTTTCCAACCAAAAGGAGTATTAATATTTGAGCTAATGTATCCTTTAAACCCTTTATCTTTTAATCCTTTTGATTTTTTATTGATTAATTCAACTACATCTTTCAGTTTCATACCATCTTTTGCATTAAAAACGAATTCTTTTACTTTTAATTGTGTCAATTCTCCATTAATTTTGGCTCTGCGTGCGATAATATCATACTCTGTAATATTAACATCTTTATTGTTAATTTTTACAGATTTACTTTGTAGTTTTTTAATTGATTTATTTTGTTTTACCATTTATAATATTAATATATAAAATAATCCTTAAATCAAATTAATATTTTTTATATTTAAGGAAAAAAAACTTTTTTATATTAATTATGTTTAATATAAAATTTATATAAAATTAAAATTCCATGATAAATTCTGAACTCTTGATTGATAATACAGAATCGGATTTGATAGTTGGCGGAATAATTCCTTTAACTTCCATCAATTTTGTTGATTGTTCTAATTGTTGGTTATATAATTGTTTTAATTTTGCTTCCATTTGTTTAATTTGTTCTTCGATTGATAAATTTTCTTTATGTTTTGTTATAGACTTCACTATTCCATGCTCTAAAGGGTCATCATCTTCAATTTTATTATTTTTAGATTCATTATCACTGGCAACTTCAGAATCTAAATGATGAAGCCATTTTTTCCGTTTTGCTAATTCCTTCAATGGTTCGAATGGAACATCATAAACATTTCCATGCTTTGTTGTTTTAAAATCTATCCCATATTCTCGCAAATTTTTACAAAACAATTGGATTGATGTCTTATGGCTAAATTTATTGTCTGTGCAATACTCAACATAAGTATTATAAATATCGATTGGCTTACCTTTAAGGCTCCGATTTTGAAGAATATAAGCATTTTTCAGAAACTTTTCAACGGGGGTCATTAAATCCACTATTAAATCAAGTTTATTTTGAGTTTCTGGTAAATCTAATGAATTAAAATTATCAGTATTGATTTCGCATAAATAGCAATAAATAGCATGACCAGTAGCGTCGTTAAAGCAATGTTTGCGAATATTGGCAAAAAATTTATGATCATTTTGATAGGATGTGTTTATATCAGCAACCAAATAGCGTCTACCGTTTGCGCCTTTAATTGCATTAAAATTGGAATTGATAATATAATTGTTTGTATTTTTGGCATCAAAGCGTTTTTCATATTTATCTGTATAGGATGCATAATCTCCAGTAATTAAATCTTTTAATTCAGAATCAACTCCGCTCCATTCTTTATCAGAAAAAAATTGTAATTCTTCAAATGGTACAAAGATTTTACCTAACAACTGCATATTATGCTGCGATTTTAAATGGTCTGCTTTACCCTTACAACACAAAGATACGCCAATTACATAATCAAATAATATATCAATTAGTGTTGACTTACCGATACCCTCGGGACCTTTAGCAAAAATGCAAGTTCGATTTTTATTACCTTTAATCATATTAGCTAACCATTTTAAAAGATATTGGTAAACTTTTTCATTATTGTTCGCCCAAATAATTTTTACATATTCGAGAAATACATTGACGGATGATTTAATGTTATCATCGAATTTATTGTATTTTTGATATTTATGTTTGAGTTGAGGTGAAATATTGATTTCTGATTCGGTTAATAGTGGTTTATGCAGCTCGCAAATAATTTTTTTGGGGATTGTTTCCTTAACATACCATTTAATTATTTCATCTGGAAATCGATTTAAATAGACTTGTTTGAATGTGTCTTGTTGAATGATTGTGGTTGATTGTCCTTCAACTAATATATGTGTTGCAGATGTTGTGGGTACAAAGTGTTCTTGAACATATTTTTTGGTTTTATCGAATTTTGAATGTTTGTTATCTTCCTTAAATGCTTTGAGTTTTTCGGCGTCGTAAATAGCACGTAATTTTTGAAAGTTGAATTCAGACATTATAATATAGTATTAGAATATAAATTATTAGTTAAATAATTTTAAGTATTTAAGGAAAAAAAACTTTTTTATATTATTTTCAAACAATAAAAAAAATAAAAAAAAATTGAAAAAAAATTGAAAAAATTGGGATTCGAACCCGAGACCTCTCAAATTTTGTAACACGCGTGTTACAAGTGCTAAGCAAATATTTTTTTTTCTTCGGAGTGCTACAAACCTGTCAAAATCTTATGACGTTTTTTTAGCTGACTGTTTACCTGTCAAAATCTTATGACGTTTTTTTAGCTGACTGTTTGTTGTTTAGTGAAATATCTCTAAACCTCTAAGCGCATATCAAACCCTTACCGTATCCTGACTGTTTCAGTTACCCTCCCGAGTTGACTTGATTATTTTACCCTTACCGTATCCTGACTGTTTCAGGTACCCTCCCGAGTTGACTTGATTATTTTAGTAATTAAATTCATATAATTTGATAATTGAGTTTGCGATTGACTAAATTAAGTTTTAGTTATTTGGCGCTCTTACCACTCGACCATCATATCCATCAAATATTTAACAATTGATTTCATTAATATTAAGTTCTAATAATATTCAAATCATCATATCTCTGCTTCTAGAAGAGCTAATAACATGATTTTGGGCTCGTTTTGAAGCTAATTTTGTAATCTATTTAATTATTCAATCATACAATCATTTATTTCTTCAATAATTTTGGATGATTCAAAAGATACCCCATGACTTGGATGGCCTTATCTATACTCTATTATTTTTTAGTCTAAA
>JAFDXH010000087.1 GCA_018268075.1 Bacteroidota bacterium
AGAGATTATAGAAATGGATCGCATGCGCAAGATGATAGCCAAGCACATGATAGATAGCCAAAATACAAGTGCACACGTTACCAGTTTTACTGAATGCGATGTTACCAACTTGGTATTGTGGCGCAATAATGTGAAGAAAGAATTTGAAAAAAGAGAAGGCGAAAAAATAACCTTTACTCCCCTATTTATAGAAGCGGTAATAAGAGGTATCAAAAAATATCCACTTATAAATAGTAGTGTAGATGGGGAGCGAATAATTATAAAAAAAGATATCAATATAGGCATGGCTACAGCTATGCCCAATGGCAACCTGATAGTGCCGGTGATAAAAAATGCTGACCAATTAAACCTAACAGGGCTTACCAAACAAGTAAATTCGCTCGCCAATGCAGCAAGAAATAATCAATTAAAGCCAGATGATACTGCAGGTGGCACCTTTACCCTTACCAATGTGGGTACCTTTGGTAGCATAATGGGTACGCCCATAATCAATCAGCCACAAGTAGCTATTATGGCAGTGGGCGCCATCAAAAAGCGGCCTGTAGTAATAGAAACTGCACAAGGCGACAGCATTGCTATACGCCACATGATGTACATATCGCTAAGCTACGACCATCGTATTATAGATGGCGCATTAGGCTCTACTTTTCTCAATGCTGTGGCTAAAGAATTAGAACACTTTGACCCTAATAGAAGTTGGTAAATTAGAAGACGCTGTGGGTCTTAAATTGTTTGAGAACGGTCATATTTTATAATTAAAATTTCTAATCTAAAAAAAGATTTAGATTTAAAAAACATTCAGGGATCACTTTTCATTTTTGCCCTAAATTCTTTACCTCTCCCTTCAAGAAATACTGCTGGCTTGAAAACATAATTATTTAAAAAAATAAAAAATTATGAAAAAGTTTTCAATGTTAATGCTATTTATTCTTGTAGGTGCTATTTTAATTTTTTCTAAATGCAATCAAGGCCCTGCGGGTGGCACCTCTACCCCAAAAGATACAACCAATGTACAAGGCGATGCTGTAGCCTATGGCGGATTTGATAGTAAGGTAGCTTGGGGAAAGCATCTGGTGACCATCAGCGGTTGCAATGATTGCCATACACCCAAAAAAATGGGACCAAAAGGCCCTGAAGACAATTTAGATTTATTATTATCCGGCCATCCGGCTAATGTGCCCATACCAGATATAAACCGCAAAGAAATAGAAAGCAAGGGCCTTGCTGCTTTTGGTGGTACATTTACAGTATATATAGGCCCATGGGGCGTTTCATTTGCTGCCAATATCACTTCAGACTCTACGACAGGTATCGGCACATGGACAGAAGAACAATTCATACGCACATTTAAAACCGGCAAATATGGTGGCGCACCCGATGGGCGAAACCTGCTGCCACCAATGCCTTTTCAAAATGTAGCACAGATGACGGATGATGAGCTCAAAGCCGTATATGCATATTTGGAGTCAACAAAGCCGGTTCACAACATTGTACCCCAGCCGCTGCCACCTGTTTTGGCAATGAAAAAATAGCGTGTATTGCCAGCTATGATAATGAACTGTCCTCGAGATGGCACAAAAACGCAGAAAGCTATTTCTGTAAGGCAAATCTGTGTCTTTAAGCACATTCTATAAGTGTAGTATCTTAAACCCTATCGGTATTAGATGGTATAATATCCATAAGCAAAATTGATAGGACTAAATAATATTAAAATTCGGGATAATGCCCGGTGGCGCCCGGATCGCAACGGTTATCCTTTTTTCAAGGCCTTTTTGCGCGTTAGCCCAAAAAAGATAAGAGTGAAGAGCCGGAACTCAAGCTGAGCATAGAACCTAACGATGAGCGCCCCAAAAAATCCAAAATAAATGATTCCCAATACCGAAACTTTCTGTTCAAAAGAAATTCCCTAAATAGACAATCCTCCTGTTTATACTATTTTGTATAAACAGGAGGATGGGTTATCTTTGCGGCGAAAGAAAATACAACTGAATGGTATGGCAGAAGAGTTAAAAATGCTGGAAGAAACAGTTTCCAAAGAGTACGAATACGGATTTGTAACCAATATAGAAACGGATGTAATAAATAAGGGCATCAATGAAGATGTGATACACCTGATATCTTCCAAAAAAAATGAACCAGAATGGATGCTCGAATGGCGGCTGAAGGCTTACTACCAATGGCTGAAAATGGAGGAACCTACCTGGCCTAATGTAACCTACCCCAAAATTAATTATCAGGATATCATATACTATGCCGCGCCCAAAAAGAAGCCCAAGCTGGGTAGCCTTGACGAGGTGGACCCTGAATTATTAAAAACGTTTGACAAACTGGGCATTTCGCTTAGCGAACAGAAAAGGCTTAGCGGCGTGGCGGTAGATGTGGTAATGGATAGTGTATCGGTAGCCACTTCATTTAAAGAGCAGCTTGCTGAAGTAGGCATTATTTTTTGCTCTATCAGCGAGGCTATACAAAAGCACCCCGATCTGGTAAGAAAGCACATTGGCTCTGTAGTGCCTATGAATGATAATTATTTCTCTGCTCTCAATTCGGCTGTTTTTACCGATGGCTCGTTTTGCTACATACCCAAAGGGGTACGCTGCCCTATGGAGCTATCTACTTACTTCAGGATTAATCAGGAAAATTCCGGTCAATTTGAACGTACGCTGATAATAGCTGAAGAAGGCGCTTATGTAAGCTACTTAGAAGGATGCACTGCTCCTAAGCGCGATGCTAACCAATTGCACGCCGCTGTAGTAGAACTGAAAGCGATGGCAAAGGCTGAAATAAAATACTCTACCGTGCAGAACTGGTACCCCGGCGATGAGAATGGCAAGGGTGGCATTTATAATTTTGTAACTAAGCGCGGTATATGCATGGGAGATTTTTCTAAAATATCCTGGACGCAGGTAGAAACCGGCGCTGCCATAACCTGGAAATACCCAAGTGTAATTTTAAAAGGCGATAATACCATCGGCGAATTTTATTCTGTAGCCCTTACTAATAATTATCAACAGGCCGATACCGGTACTAAGATGATACATCTGGGAAAAAATACTAAGAGCAGAATAGTATCTAAAGGTATCTCTGCCGGCAAGAGCCAAAATAGCTACCGTGGCCTAGTACGCGCTGCTAAGGGTGCTTTGAATGCACGAAATTATTCTCAATGCGACTCTTTGCTACTGGGCGATAAATGTGGGGCGCATACCTTTCCATATATAGAATCTAAAAATAAAACTGCCATTATAGAGCATGAAGCTACTACCTCTAAAATAGGCGAAGACCAATTATTTTATTGCCAGCAAAGAGGCATAGATGCCGAAACCGCTGTAGCGCTAATAGTAACAGGCTTTGCCAAAGAGGTAATGAACCAACTGCCTATGGAGTTTGCTGTAGAGGCACAAAAATTGCTGGCCGTAAGCCTGGAAGGTAGCGTAGGATAGGCGCCTGCACTGCAAATAACATAGCGCTAACATACTTATGATATTGCAAAAAAAAACGGTACAAAGGTTTTGGAAATAAAATGAAAATTAAAAATTAAAGACGAACAAAAAATATAATAATGTTAAAGATCAAAGACATCCATGCTTCTATAGATGGAAAAGAAATTTTAAAAGGATTAAATCTTGATATACAACCCGGCGAAGTACATGCTATAATGGGGCCAAATGGCGGCGGAAAAAGCACACTGGCTTCTGTACTGGCAGGCCGTGAAAACTATGAAGTAACCGCAGGCACAATAGACTTTGATGGCAAAGACATGCTGGATCTTTCGCCGGAAGAAAGAGCGCGCGAAGGGCTGTTTCTTGCGTTTCAATACCCTGTGGAAATACCGGGCGTAAGCACTACCAACTTTATAAAAACTGCTGTGAATGAAAAAAGAAAGCATCTGGGGCAGCCACCACTTGATGCGGTAGCTTTTCTCAAAACAATGAAAGAAAAAACAGCGCTAGTAGAAATAGATAAATCACTGCTAAGCCGCTCTTTGAATGAAGGCTTTTCGGGTGGTGAGAAAAAAAGAAATGAAATTTTTCAGATGGCCATGTTAGAACCCAAGCTGGCTATTCTGGACGAAACCGACTCTGGCCTGGATATAGATGCGCTGCGCATAGTAGCCAATGGCGTAAACCAACTAAGAAACGAACACAACTCCATAATAGTAATAACGCATTACCAAAGGCTACTCGACTATCTGCAGCCCGATTTTGTACACGTACTAGTAGAGGGCAAGATTGTAAAATCAGGCACTAAAGAACTGGCACTGGAGCTGGAAGAAAAGGGTTATGATTTTATAAAAGAATCTCTAAATGCTACTGCAGCTGTATAAGCTGACTAAATTATTATTTTAAAAAAAATGGAAACTGTAATAACATCCTACCTTGATAAAAAATTTGATGAACTGCAAAAAAAGGATAATGACAATAAATTTGCAGCATTGCGCGCCAAAGAATTTGGCCGCTTTCAAAAGGCGGGAATACCGGGTTATAAAAATGAAGAATGGAAATATACTTTTATAAATAACCTGTTCAAAAAAGAATATAAGCTAGATACTATTGATGCAGATAGGGCTGCGCTCCAGAAAGAATTGACGGCAATGAAACTACCAGGCAGCGAAAATGCAAATGAACTTGTATTTGTAGATGGACACTATGCACCTGAGCTTTCTTCCTTACTATTAGATAATGGACAGTTGAATATATCTTCATTGAGCGCGGCAGCAAATAATGAATATAAAACCTTAGTAGAAGAAAACCTTAATCAGAGCAGTAAATATATAACCGATGGCCTGCTGGCGCTAAATAGTTCTTTTATAGAAGAAGGCATTTTTATATTGGTGAAAAAAAATCAGGTAATAGATAAGCCCATTTACATATACCACCTTAATAATGCTGTAGAAAATAATCTGCTGGCGCAGCCAAGAAGCCTGATAATAGTAGAAGAAAGCGCCAAGGTGCAAATAGTAGAACACTACCATACCATAGGCCAAATGGATAGCCTTGCTAACGAGGTAATGGAAATAGTGGTAAAAGAAAATGCCATAGTAGAATATTATAAAATACAGCAAGATAGCCCTAATGCAAGCCAGGTAGGCACTACACACATAAGGCAGGTAGGAAAAAGTTTTGTACACACTGTTACCATCTCGCTCAATGGCGGCATAATCCGAAATAATATAAACATCATAATGGAAGAGGCGGGCAATGAAGCCCACATGTATGGCCTGTATCTGATAAAAGAAAATACACATGTGGACAATCATACCTTAGTGGACAATACTAAGCCCAACTGCTTTAGCAATGAATTTTACAAAGGCATAATAGATGGCCATGCTACCGGCGTATTTAGCGGAAAAATATACGTGCGCCCTGATGCACAAAAAACGAATGCCTACCAGTCTAATAAAAATATTCTGCTATCGGATACAGCTACCGTAAATACCAAACCCCAATTAGAAATATATGCCGACGATGTAAAATGCTCGCATGGCTGCACAGTGGGCCAGTTAGACCCCGAAGCATTATTCTACCTGCGTACCAGAGGTATCGGGCTGCAAGATGCACAGGCCATGCTTTTGCAAGCTTTTTCGTCCGACATTTTAGAACAAATAAAAATAGAACCCTTAAGAAAATATGTGGATACCATTGTAACGGGCAGGTTGCTGCCGCAAGAACCGGCAATGGCATTATAATGTATAGATGGCACACCTACTCGCTACTGACAATGCGGCGAGCCGGCCTAAAAATATGTGGCATTAAATGCACTTTTAAAAAAAATATTGTTTCGCAGCGTACCTACCCCCGCCTATAGCATAGGCATCGGCGCGTAAGGCTAAAAATAAAATAAAATGGACACCGTAGCAATTCCGGATATTACCAATTATGATGTGCAGGCTATCAGATCATTTTTTCCCGTTTTAAAAAGAGCTGTTCATAACCGGCCACTAATATATTTTGACAATGCTGCCACTTCGCAAAAGCCGCAAGAAGTAATAGATGCACTAAGCAACTATTACGAAAACTATAATGCCAACATACATAGAGGCATACATACACTTGCAGAAGAGGCTACCGGCGCTTATGAAGACACCAGAAAAACAGTACAACAGTTTATTAACGCTGCCACTACAGAGGAAATTATTTTTACAAGAGGCACCACAGAAAGCATTAACCTAGTAGCTTACACATGGGGAAGAAAAAATATTGCAGCCGGCGATGAAATAATCATTTCCGAAATGGAGCATCACTCTAATATAGTGCCATGGCAAATACTTTGTGAAGAAAAAAATGCGGTACTAAAAGTAATTCCGGTAAGCGATGCAGGAGAGGTTTCTTTAAATGATTTTCAAAACCTTCTTTCTACAAAAACTAAATTGGTTTCGATAGTACATGCCAGCAATTCATTAGGCACTATCAACCCTGTGGAAGAAATAATACGGCTTGCGCATACGCAAGGTGCAGTGGTACTGATAGACGGCGCACAATCTGCAGTACACCTCGATATAGATGTACAAAAAATGGATTGTGATTTCTTTGCCTTTTCAGGGCATAAAGTATATGGCCCTACAGGTATTGGAATATTGTATGGCAAAAAGCATTTGTTAGAAAAAATGCCTGTATTTATGGGTGGCGGCGAAATGATAAAAGAAGTAACCTTTGAAAAAACCACCTTCAATGAATTGCCTTATAAATACGAAGCCGGCACGCCCAATATAGCCGATACGATTGCACTCCATACAGCATTGCAGTTTTTAAAAAAAACCGGCAGAAAAAAAATAAGAGAGCATGAAAAACAATTAGTAGCCCATGCTACTTCATCGCTATTAAAAATGGATGGATTAAAAATAATAGGCACATCGCAAAATAAGGTAAGCCTGGTTTCATTTGTAATAGATGGCATACACCCACAGGATATTGGAGTATTGCTCGACAATCAGGGAATAGCAGTGCGCACCGGGCATCATTGCACACAGCCCCTAATGAAGCGATATAATATACCCGGTACTGTTCGTGCATCATTTGGTATGTACAATACGCTTGAAGAGGTAGATCAGTTAATAATTGCTTTGCAAAAAGCAATAAAAATGTTGCGATAGATGAATACCACTACCACATTGCGCCAAGCAGAGGAACAAATAGTAGAAAATTTTTCGCTCTTTGATGATTGGGAAAGCAAGTATGAATACCTGATTGATCTTGGAAAAAAATTAAAACCACTGGAAGATCAGTATAAATTAGAAGAAAATATAATTAAGGGGTGTCAGTCCACAGTATGGTTAGTGTCTTGGTTTGAAAATGGTAAAGTGATTTTTAAAGCAGACAGCGATGCAGTAATTGTAAAAGGCTTAGTAAGTATGCTCATTGAGGTATTATCTAACCGCACACCACAGGAAATATTAGATGCAAAAATGGATTTTATAAAAGAGATAGGAATGATGTCGCACCTGGCGCAAACCCGCTCTAATGGCTTGCTTGCAATGATAAAGCAAATGAAAAATTATGCGCTTGCCTATAAGGCGGCCAATTAAAAATAATTTAATAAAAATGGAAACAGCAGCATTAAAACAAAAAGTGATTGATTGCCTGCAATCCATTTACGACCCGGAAATTCCGGTAAGTATATGGGAGCTGGGCCTTGTATATGAAGTGGAAATATTGCCCTTAAATAATGTGCAGATTGTAATGACACTTACAGCCCCAAGCTGCCCTGCTGCGCAAGACATACCGGTGGAAGTAGATCAAAAAGTAAAAATGATAGAAGGCGTAAATGATGTACACGTATCAGTAGTATGGGACCCACCATGGGATAAAAGCATGATGAGCGAAGCGGCTATGCTAGAACTGGGATTTATGTAAAAAATCAGGTATTAGCAACCCTCCTGTACGCACGATAATATTTTGAGTAAGCTAACAATTCAAAATAAGCCAATTAAATACAAAACATAGTATTAATAAATAGTAAAAACCGATCTTAATTAATTTACGGTTAAGCCAAACTTTTCAATAAAAATACTATGAAGTATTTTTTTTTATTCTCATTTATACTTGCCTTTTCTATCTCTGCAAATGGGCAGCTTGACAAAAATTATTGGCTTGTTGGTGGCTCAGGGAGTTTTTACTCTTATAATGATGATTTTACAACAACAGGTCAGCCTACGGTAACAGGAAAACTTACTGAAATAAACCTTTCTGCTAATGTTGGTTATTTTTTCTTTGACAAATTTGCCGCAGGGCTAAGGCCAGGTATTAATTCAATAAAAAGCCACGGATTTAACTCTGCATCAGTTGGTACAGAAGTTACCAAAATTTATATTGGGCCTTTTGCTCGTTACTACTTCCTAAATAAAGACAAACAATTTAACCTCCTAATTGACGGTAGTTATCAATTTGGCAGTTACTCAAACTTTGGAAAAGGTGCCTTTCAAAGTGCCTCAGTAATGGCTGGTTCAGAGGTGTTTTTTAACACAAGTGTAGGTATTGAATTTCTAGTTGGCTATTTGTATCAAAAGAATACTAAAAATGAAACACAGAATGGCTATGAATACATGAGAAGGGGATTGAATATTTCTATCGGATTTCAACTTCATTTAAGAAAAGATTAAACTAAAAAATAATAACTGAAACAAGTACTATGAAGCAATTACTATTAATATCTACCCTTGTTGCTTTTTCAATCTCAGCAAATGGCCAGCTTGACAAAAATTATTGGCTTGTTGGTGGCACAGGTAGTTTTTTTTCTTATAACGATGACTTTACAACTACCGGGCAACCGACTGTGTCAGGAAAACTTACCGACATAAACCTTTCTGCTAATGTTGGTTATTTTTTCTTTGACAAATTTGCCGTAGGGGTAAGGCCAGGTATTAATTCTATAAGAAGCAGAGGCTTAAATTCAGCAGGTGCAGGCACAAAAAATGTTGCAATTTATTTTGGCCCTTTTGTTCGCTACTATTTTCTAAATACAGAAAAGCCATTTAATATCCTTTTTGACGGTACCTATCAGATAGGTTCACATTCCAATTTTGAAGGTAAAGGTGTTTTCAGGAACGCTTCAGTCATGGCTGGGCCTGAGTTGTTTTTTAATTCATCAGTCGGTATGGAGGTGTTGATTGGATATATGTATCAGAAAAAAAGCATTGATGACACTCAGTCTGGCTTTTATTTTAACAATATAAAGAAGGGGTTCAATATTTCTGCCGGTTTTCAAATTCACTTAACAAAAAACTAAATCAAAAATTATGAAGTATTTCTTTTTATTCTCATTTATACTTGCCTTATCAATCTCTGCAAATGGTCAGCTTGACAAAAATTATTGGCTTGTTGGTGGCTCAGGGAGTTTTTATTCTTATAATGATGATTTTACAACAACAGGTCAGCCTACGGTATCAGGAAAACTTACCGACATAAACCTTTCTGCTAATGTTGGTTATTTTTTCTTTGACAAATTTGCCGCAGGAGTTCGGCCGGGATTTTATTCAATAAAGACCAGAATTCCTTATACCCAAGGTGGAGCTCAAACTCATGGAACAATCATTTATGTAGGCCCGTTTATCCGCTATTATTTATTGAACAAAGAAAAGCAATTTAATATCTTAGTTGATGGAGCTTATCAATTTGGGTCACACCTTCAGGGTATCTCCGATCGAGATAAAGGTGTAATACGCAATGCCTCAATTATGACAGGGCCAGTACTATTCTTTAACAATTCAGTCGGTATAGAACTGTTAGTTGGCTATTTATATCAAAAGAAAACCCTTGACAATCCGCAGTCGGGTTTTAGTAGTGAAAAAAAAGGATTTAATATATCCATTGGTTTTCAAATTCATTTAATAAAAAACTAAAATAAAAAACTATGAAGAAATTATTATTTGCAATTGTACTTCTGTCATTCAGTGTACTCACAATGGCGCAGAGTATTTCTCTTGGTACTGATAATGAATATTGCCCAAATACAGAATACGAGTTTACAGTAAATTTGCCTGGGTCTTACTCGTCAATATCTGCCACTCAATTTCTAATAACTCAACAGCCTTATGCTTTCAACCAATCACAAACAAGCTTTAAATTTAAGGGGAAGTTCAATGATGTTAATATTAAACAAATAATTACAGTTAGGTATAATAATTCCAATAATACATACCCTTTCGAATACAAAAGAGTAAAATCACTTTTCTATTCGAATGATTATAGCTGTGGGCAAATACAACCAAAATTTACAAGTAATAATGCCCCGGCTACCAGCTTTACAGCCCCTTTATGCCAGGTATCAAATTTTAATATCACTTTCAATAAAATAAAATGGCATACTGCATTTGAAAATCCCGTTTATTGTTTTGGCTCTATTTCTGATTATGAATATCTGCTGCCTGTCAATTGGAAACTTGGCAATAATACATCAAATGGTAGTACATGGCTACAGGGAACAAACACTGCCACCATCACATCCGATTTATCAACAGGAAACGGCTCCACCATTTTAATAAGACCCAAAAATACCTGTACCACACCATCGGCAAATACTCAGCCGCAAGTGCCAATATTTATCAACAGGCCTCCCAGCTTTGCAGTAAGCCCGGCAACAGCTGCCATTATGTGTGGCTCCACTACACCGATAACATTTACAATTAACAATGTATCTGGTGCAACCGGTATAACAAACCACACATGGAATTTAGGCACTACGCCAAATGGATGGTTATTGTCAAACGGTAGCCCTGCGCCTTCTATCTATTCTACGGGTACTGCTAATACCTTAGTACTTACCCCTGCTTGTGGGGCATCTCCAGGAAATGTGGGCGCAAGTGTAACCGCTAATGGAATAAATTGTATTGCCGCTTCAAGTAATGTTTCTGTAACCCAACCTACTTTATCAATTTCTGGCAATTCTAACTTCTGCGCCAATGCTACTTACTTTATTAATAATCTACCCTGTAATACCTCAAATGTTATATGGGAAATAATGCCTTCCACCGCAGCTACTCTAAATGTGAGCAATAATCAAGTAACTATATCGCCTGCCGGCAACTATGGCACTGTAATGCTAAAAGCTAAAATAAACAGCCCTTGTTTTAATGGAGTTGTGCAAGTACAAAAGCAAAATATTTCGATAAGCCAGCTACCAAATGATATATATACGCTCCGCATTTTTGATGGCGCAATGTGGCATTCCAATAAAATAATAATTAAACATTAAAAAGCTAAAAAATATTAGAAAGTAGAAATTAAACTGGTGTTTTTTACTAAATTGAAAGAAGGATATGCTTAGAACACATGTATTTCCAAAAATATGAATTAGCGGCGTAATTAAACACTTTTGTTACTATCAATAAACGTACAGTCATTCTGCTTATGGTTTTTAAATTCGAAGTCTTTATCAATAAGTTGAACAAATAAAAAAACAATTTTAATTATGAAAATATCATCACAAGAGGAATATGGATTAAGAATATTGCTACGCATAGCACGATGCCGGGCGGCGGAGAGCATGAGCATTCAGGTGCTAAGTGTACAAGAAAATATTTCTCAGGCTTATGCTGCCAAGCTCACCAGAATATTAAGGAAGGCCGGCTATATTAATAGTACCCCCGGCAATATAGGCGGCTACATGCTCGCCAAACCTGCATCAGAAATCAATATCAATGATGTCTTAAAATCTCTTGGCGGCGAACTGTTTAATCAATCATTTTGCGAAAGCTATACATCCGGTTCAAAGCTATGTACCAATTCGGTAGATTGCTCTATCAGATCGCTGTGGACGATGATACAATTCACGGTAGATCAGCTTTTAAACAAATTGACCTTACAAGATCTTACAGGTACTGAGGAAGAGTCTTCACAATTATTGGAGAAAATATTGAGCCATCAGGATTAACCCGATACAATTACATTTTATTCGATCAACCGCAGCCGTTGCACTACAAAATAACCGGCAATAATCAATAGCAAAATAATCAGGATTACTATAAAAATCCAATTCATTTCCTTTACACTTTTTTGACTTAGTCTTTGCGGCCTTTTATGTAATTGTCTTTTAAATTGTTTGTTCAGTTTGTGAGCAATTAATTCAGGATCATTGCGCTCATTTATTCTTTCGAGCCCCTCTACTGCATCATTAATCATTTCTGAGTCCAACATGAGTTTTTCAAATTCATGCAATTCATCTCCTGAAAGTTTACCATTAATATAATCCAGCATCCTCTGGTCGGGGATTCCGCTAAGTGCTGATTTATTTTTTAATGGTTTATTACTCAGGTTCATACTATAAATTTCACAAATTATTCTTTTTATTGCTTTTCAATTTTTCTTCTATCAGCAATTTAAGGTTTCGCTTTCCATTTTGAAGAAAGCTTTTTACCTGTAGCAAGGAAAACCCTGTCATTGCGGCAACTTCATGGTAAGATTTCTTTTCTAGGTAAAACAAGGCAATACATTTTTGCTGCTCATCTTTAAGTAAACTCAACGAATCTTCAAGTGTACTCAGCAGAAAATCATTTTGCCAATGTTCTTCTACTGTTGTTTCAGTTTGAGCCTTAGCATAGAGTTCATCTTTTAATTCTATCGTGCCCCCTTTATTCTTTCTCAATCTCATCAGGCATTCATTCTTAGCCATCATATAGATCCAACTTTTAAAATAATCTACTTCATATTTCTTCAATTCATTCATAGCCTTTAAAAATATCTGCTGTACAATATCTTTAGCCTCTTCTTCGTGCTTAAGTATTTTCATACTCACACCGAGCAGCATTAGGGTATAGCGAGGGAATAGGATACCGAGCCATTTGTTATCATGGCTTTTGTAAAAATTTTGTAATAGTTCCTGATCACTTATATGGTCAAAATTTTTCAGGGCAGTTTTTGTTTTTTATCTTACTCAATATGATGTAAACTTAAATAATTTCCATAAGTTGCAATTGCAAAAAAGTAAAGAATACAATGCAATATATGGTTTGTTGTGTGCCTGTTTGCCCAATGAGGAAAACAGATGCGCATCGTGCAGAAATGGTTTCTCAATTATTATTTGGTGAAAAATGTACACTACTGGAGTCGGGCGAAAAGGGTTGGCTTCATGTACAGGGAAAATATGATGAATACACCGGATGGGTACAGGATTCGCATGTAACCCTCATCGAAGAAAACCAATACAACCACCCCGACAAAGAACTCGTATGCGATTGGGTAAATGAAATTAATTATAACGGGTACAATATGATGGTGCCCTATGGCAGCTCACTCAGTGCATTTCAAAATGGTAAAGCATTCTGGCGAAAAAACACCGTTCATTTTAAAGGAAATAAATGGAAACCCGGTGAGTCAGAAATAAATGCCAAAATCATTAAACAAATAAGTTATAAGTTTTTAAATACATCTTATCTATGGGGTGGAAAATCAATTTTTGGTATTGATTGCAGTGGATTTGCTCAAATGGTTTATAAATTCTTAAATATCCCTATACCCCGCGATGCATACCAACAGGCAGATAAAGGAACTCCTATTAATTTTCTGGCCGAAGCAAAATGCGGCGACCTTGCCTTTTTTGATAATGATGAAGGGCGAATTATTCATGTGGGTATCTTATTAAATGAACATGAAATAATCCATTCATCCGGCAAAGTAAGAATTGATAAAATAGATGTAGAGGGCATCCTTAACCTTGAAACCAAACAACGCACCCACAAATTAAGAATTATTAAAAGGTACTTTTAATCATTTTCATTGCAATAGTTTATTAAAAATTTGTGGCTTTTAATTGCCCAACATCTATTTTGAAGTATTTGTATCCACGTTTTCATAAGGGATTATTTCATAACCAATAGCAATACCCATACTCCATTTCTCATCCTTATTCTTATATTTTCTCCCTATGGAAAGGGTTAACTGCGGGAAACTTGATGGCTTATCATAATAGTTATACATTATCCCTGTATTGCCGTTTCTACTATAGTTTCGCTCATACTTAATAGGGAAATAATGAGCTACCTGCCTTTTGAGAAATTTATACTCCTTCCTGATTCTTTTCTTACTTTCTTCAGTACTATCAAATTTATATTGCATAAATGCTGACAGCACAATTTTGTCCTTTTCCATCAATTTATTGTAATTGCTTGCTACAACAACCATATAAGTAGATGAACCCGGTATCGGCGATATAAAATTCTTATTCCGTACTCTCATATAGAAAAACATAGAATCATTAGGAAATACATTGTAAACACTGCTGTCAACAATAAAGTTTGTATCCGCTCTTATTTCACTAACCCAATTTTCAAAGTTTTTATCCTCCGGAAGTGTATAAAAGTATTTGTCAACAACTTGGTGAAAATCGGGCGCCTTTTGCCCATAGCTGAATAAGGAACATGTCATTATAAAAATGACAGGTATAATTTTTTTCATAAGGTAGCAGTATTTTGAATAATTTATTTGGCAAAAGTTGTCTTGTAAAACTCAATAGATTCATTAATAATCGTATAAGCTTCTTCCTTTTCCTGAAAGTCATTTATTTTCACTTCTTTATTTTCTAGAACTTTGTATTGTTCAAAATAATTTTTGAGCACCGCAAAAAAATGAGCAGGAACCTCGCTTAGAGAATGAATATAATTTACACCAGGGTCTTTCACTGCTACGGCAATGATTTTGTCATCAATAAGGCCAGTATCTATCATCTGCATATTTCCAATCACGAGTGCTTCTACCAAACACAAAGGCTGTACCGGTTCTGAGCACATCACTAAAATATCAAGTGGGTCGCCATCTTTACCTAATGTTTGCGGAATAAAGCCATAATTCACTGGGTAATGAAATGAAGAATAAATTACCCGGTCAAGGCGCAACAGACCTGACTTTTTATCTATCTCATATTTTGATCTGGACCCCTGCGGTATCTCAATCAAAGCATTTACAATTTTAGGCGCCTCTTCGCCAAACTCTGCGCCATGCCATGGATGTAAGGTGAACATGTTTTTAATATTTAAAAAATTACCAGTCGGCATTACCTATACCTTTCTAAGATTTTGCTGTAAATTTTCGCACCTCAATTTCCTCTAATGTAACCATACCACCACATGCGGCCTTTTCAATCATATCGCCCAAAGCGGGTAAAAAAGCATCAATGATTTCTTTATTATCCCCTATTTCTATCACTACAGGTATATTCGTTGCTATGTCAAATAATTTTGTTGAATGTATTTTTTTTCTTTGCCCATAGCCCATTATACCATGCAGTACTGTAGCACCTGCCAGCCCTGATTTGTTTGCTTTAAAAACAATCTGCTCAAACAATAAATCATTATTTAGTTTATCGGCTTCGCCAATAAATACTCGTAATAAGAAAGTGTTTTGTGAATTTTCCATTAGAATAATTTTACCAGGTAAATTCCGGCAAATGTTGCAGCAACCCCCAATAGAATACTGCCGGCCACATAGGTGAATGCATAGGTAAACTGCCCGTCAGTAATCATACTCACTGTTTCATTGCTGAAGGATGAAAAAGTAGTAAAGCCCCCCATAAAACCGGTGGCCAAAAACAAGCGCCACTCAATGTGCATACTTCCTTTATCGCTCAGCGCATATATAATACCTATAAGAAAACAACCTAAGATATTAACCACAAAAGTACCATAGGGGAAAGAACTCATCCATTTATTCTGCACAAAAGTAGTCAACAAAAAACGACTAATACCCCCTAAGAAACTACCAATGCCAATCAATAGAATAATTCTCATAAATAATTATTTCAACAGGTTCATGGTCTTTTTAGAAAAGTATATTTAAAATCTACCAACCAATCATTATTCTTCTTCACCATTTTTAGCCTTGTAGGCTCATTTTTGTATGTATTGGAATAAGTGACTATTACTACAGAATCTGATTCATTATGGGTAGAATCTATAATGATATTTGCATCACGGTAATTTTCTCTCTCTAATGGTGTGAGCCGGCTATTTACATCCTTAAAAATATTGAGATATTCTTTATTTGTACTATCCGTCAATAAATAATTTTGAGCTTTTACATAGTCCCCTTTAAGTGACGACTCTATAAAACCTCTTGCTGAAGCCAAAGGGTCAGACCGGTCTATATTCTCATTATTCTTACATGCAGAAACTATCATAAAAGAAGAAAGTACCAATATCCAATATTTTTTCATAGCACGAAAATTATTCGACGAAGGTAAATGTTTCCTTTAGGCTAAAAAAAAATCAAAACAATGGCAAATCAATTTTCATCAAGTACCTTAAGAAAACTAAAAGACTAAACTGACAATTTTCTACCTTGGATTTTCCAATTCTCTCAAATGCTCTTTATCGTATGCTTTAATAATAGCCTTCACCAACTTATGCCGAACCACATCTTCTTCGTTGAGTACAATTTTGCCTATGCCCTCAATATTTCCGAGTATTCGCACAGATTTTTCCAGCCCACTTTTTACCTTAGGAGGTAGGTCTATTTGAGAAATATCACCATTAATAATCGCTTTGGCATTGGCACCTATGCGGGTTAAAAACATTTTTAATTGAAGGTCAGTAGCATTTTGAGCTTCGTCCAAAATTATAAATGCATTATCCAAAGTTCGCCCGCGCATATATGCAAGAGGCGCTATTTCTATTGTACGCGTGGTCATGTAATATCCCAACTTATCGGCGGGTATCATATCATCCAATGCATCATAGAGCGGCCGCAGATAAGGATCTATCTTTTCTTTTAAGTCGCCGGGCAAAAATCCAAGGTTCTCCCCTGCTTCTACTGCAGGCCGTGTGAGTATAATCTTTTTCACCTGTTTATTTTTCAATGCTCGCACAGCCAAAGCCACAGCAGTGTAGGTTTTGCCGGTACCTGCAGGCCCTATGGCAAATACTATATCATTTTTATCTACTGCTTCTACCAGTTTTTTTTGGTTAGCTGTACGGGCTCTCACCGTTTTACCATGTGGCCCAAATACTAAAACATCTACCGGATTTCTTTCTACAAAATTGTCAATTACTTTCTCGTCATCTCCGCCAAGTATTTGCTCAAAATAATTTTCACTCATCTGCCCATGCTTCTCTAAATACTGCACAGCCAGATTGATTTTATCGCGGGCATCGCCTATCTGATCAGGTGCGCCACTCAATTTTATCTGAGTGCCACGGCTCAAAATTTTTACCAGTGGAAACTTTTTCTTCAGGATGTCTAATTTCCCATTATTTACTCCAAAAAATTCAATGGGATTTACGCTTTCAAGGTTGATGATTGTTTCAGTCAATAGGTTTGTTTTATAAAATGAGGGTATGGTTTCTAACCAAATTTATACAATGAATATTGTTGCGCCAATTTACTTATTCACATTACGTTGAAAAGTTAAATAACAAATTTTTTGAATCTTAATTTCTAATTCATAAGCATGCCATCATTTAAACCTAATATGCAATTACCACTCAAGTAAAAAAAAATTAGTGGAAGTTTATTTTTCTATAATTTCGGTAATAAATTTCTACAAATGAAAAAAAGCTTTTTGATTACAGCAACAGCTATTTGCAGCATTATTATTTTCCAGGCATTTACAACAGCCAATCAGCCGCGCTGGAAAAATTTGCAAATATTGCCCCAGAATATTTCAGAAAATGATTTGGATAGCATTATGCATCATTTTACCGCCTCATTGAATGTGAAGTGTAATTTTTGCCATGCACGAAATACAGAAACCAACAAAATGGATTTTGCCAGTGATGCTAAGGGCGAAAAAATGGTAGCCAGAAAAATGATGATTATGGCTATAGATATCAATAAAAATCATTTTCAGCCAATGGAAGATGAATGGAAAAAAGGCGAAGGACAACCTATTACTACTATTGCCACAGCAGATTCTGTTCAATATATGCTGAAACATGTTACATGCTATACCTGCCATCACGGTTCTGCACATGTGGAAAGTAAGCCACCTATTGTAGAAGATAAAGGCAGGCCCGCTGCCCCACCTACCCGAAACTAATCGGGAAGTTTATGGCATAGATTCTGTTATATCCTGCATTATTACTCCATTAAAAAAATAAAATTTTATGGAAGAAGCAAATGTAACTGAACAAACAACCGTGCAGCCATTGTGGCTTACAGCTCTTAGAATTATTTTAGGGCTTACTCTTATCTGGAAGGGGATTTCATTTATCAGGGATTACGCTTTAGTAGAAAACTATATTGAACATACAGGAGTAGATGTATTTTCAAAAAATGCACAATGGTTGGCTATTGTCGTATCATATCTTAGCTTGCTCTCTGGCTTATTTATTGCCTCAGGGTTGTGGACTAAATTATTTTCAGCCATACAAATACCCATCCTCATTGTTGCCATATTTTTTGTAAACATGAAAGGGGCCGGTGAAAGTACCTTTGAATTAATTCTTTCTATTGTTATATTTATTCTGCTTATCGTTTTTGTGATAAAAGGTAGTGGCAAAATTTCTGCAGACGAATTTTTTAGAACCTATTATAAAGCAGGAACTGTAGATGGGAATACTCAGGAGTTTTTTAAATCATAATCCTCAATAATGGCTTTATAAAAAAAAGGCCTCTGATTTTTCAGAAGCCTTTTAAATTAAATGATCCTGGGTGATTCGGGTTTTTCAGGATTGGGTTGCGGCTCTTTTAAAGCCGGTTTTCTTTGGGTACTGATTTTAATATTCTTCGTTAGGTTTTGGATAAAAAAAACAAGAAGTTGACTGATATCGGATTTTTGGTTTTTCCCGGATTAAAGGAAATAGTTTTTTTCAATGGATTTGGATTTGCCCCGTTTTTTAAGCGGGTTGATTAATGCTTGAACATCAATCAACTTCTGATACAAAAGTATAGCCGTATCGGTTCACCGGCAAGCGCAAGATTTCTTAATTTTCTGCTCCTCATTATTACGGCGGCTATCGTATAATCCCCAAGTATCCATCTCGTAGAAACACGCGTTTTTCTTTAAGGTTAATATTTTTGCAGTATGAAAACCTTTCACATAATAATCTCAGGCAAAGTACAAGGTGTCTTTTTCAGGGCTACAGCCCAAAAAATTGCAGATAAATTAAGGCTGGCCGGAAGGGTGATGAATACTGCCAAAGGGGATGTTGAAATCATTGTGAGCGGGCCATCAGCCGATTTGGAAAATTTTATTAAATGGTGCAATATCGGCCCCCAACGTGCACGTGTGGAAAAGGTAACCTCAGAAGAAATAGATTATCAGCCTTTTGATTCATTTGAAATAATAAGAAAAGTGTAACAATCTATAAGAAACCGTGACATTTCAAATAAGACTATAATTGCTTACCATAAAATGAATAAAAACTGATTTGCACCAATACTTTAGAAAAATATATCCCAATTATAGGCTCTCAAAGCATATTCAGTTCTGTAGCCACATAAAAATTATTTACCTTTGCGCTCCAAAAAAAAGCCCATCCGCATGGTAGATTTAGATACGTTTGACCCCAATTCTGTTGGCAATCCGAATAATAATATTTTTGGCTTACCCTTTAATGAAGAAGACGCAAAATTAGTAATACTACCTGTGCCTTGGGAAGTATCAGTAAGTTATAGGCCTGGTACAGCGCGTGCTTCTGAACATATCAACAAAGCGAGCCTTCAGGTAGATCTGATTGATGACGACATCACTGATGGATGGAAGCATGGGTTTTATATGAGGGCGACCGATAAAAATATTTTACTCAAAAGTGATTACTTGCGCAAAGAGGCTGAATTATACATCAATTATATTTCAGAGGGTGAAATAGTGGATGATAATAAATTCATGTGCAAGGTGCTGAAGGAGCTTAATGCCGGTAGTGTATTTTTAAATAATTGGGTATATGAACAAACCAGAGATCTTTTGGAAAAAGGAAAACTTGTAGGTTTATTGGGGGGCGATCATAGTACTCCTTTGGGCTTTTACAAGGCCATTGCTGAGAAGTACGGCTCATTTGGTATTTTACAAATAGATGCCCACTGCGATCTTAGAGAAGCTTATGAACACCTTAAATACTCTCATGCCTCTATTATGTATAATGCTTTGGAAGAAGTACCGGAGGTATCCAAATTAGTACAGGTTGGCATCCGCGATTACGCTCCTATAGAAGTAGAATACATCAGCAAAAGCAATGGCAGAGTGATTACTTATTTTGATAAGGACCTTAAAGAACGCAGTTATGAAGGCGAACCTTGGAAGCTGGTTGCAGATGAAATAGTAAGCAACCTTCCAGATAAAGTATATATCAGCTTTGATATAGACGGCCTTGACCCTAAACTATGCCCCAATACAGGAACACCTGTACAAGGCGGCTTGGAAACACAACAAGTTTTTTACCTATTCAGGCAAATTCTTAAAAGCGGAAGGCATTTAATTGGTTTTGACCTGAATGAAGTAGGCACAAGTACCAATGAATGGGACGAAAATGTAGGGGCACGGGTATTGTTTAAGCTGTGTAACCTAATGATAGCATCAAACCTGGCTCATGAATGATTATCAAATAATATTGAAAAATAAAAAGATCCGGCCTTACCGCTTAATAGCATTTTTCATCCTGCTGCTCAACGCCGCTATTTTACTGTATTTTTTATGGTTGCCGCTGAAAAGGTCTGCCGCTATTTTATCCTTAATCATTTTGGTTATTTATTTTTTATTGCAGTGGAATTACATTAGGAAGGGTAAGCAAGTATTTTTCTTTAACGAATTTATTTTTTTTATTCTTGGTATTTGCTGGATCAACTTAGCAAATTATTATGCAGTTGCAATCAATTTTGTCATAGGTTTCTTATTTTATCTCGCCATTCAAAAGCTATCCATTTTCTTCAGTAATAAAGGGGTCACATTTAATTTTTTTCCAAAAAAAGAATATGCCTGGAATCAGTTTTCTAATGTAGTTTTAAAGGACGGTTTATTGACGCTGGATTTTAAAAATAATAAACTATTCCAAGGTGAAGTAGAAGATGAAACGGAAATAAATGAGAAAGAATTCAATTCATTTGCCAATATGGAAATACAAATCACAAAATAAATTCTATGGCACTGATGCCTTTTCTTTTATATTCTGATGGCAAAGGAAACATTTTTGAAGATGTTACTTTATATGCCTGCGGCCGAAGTGGATGGGATGCTATGGATATTCCTTCCGAAGATTGGATTGCATTGCCTAATGGCGGTCAATTATACGAATTGCCTGGCAGGCGGGGCATTGGCATAGATGTACAAACCGGCCAAATGAGGCTTTGCGAAAAGGGTTGGGCCGTTGCAGCGTTTATACCACCCGCATACACCGGTAGTTTTCTGGCAGCTTATGAATCTTTGCCTCATGCAGAAACACTTCCTCTATTTTGCTACACGGCAGCAGGATGGCAGGACGAAAAATTTTATGTAACCGCATTGCGTATCGAGCAAGATATCAGGCAAGAAGCAGCCGGATTTGATGAAAACTTAATTGACAAAGGAGTAGATACTTTTCTACATGCTTATCCGCACAATAGGCTTGTAAAACATCTTGCCGAAAATTGTTGTCAAACTTATGAATGCCCCGCTTCCAGAAATTATTTTATGGGCCGATGGGAATGCCCTGTGCCTACCTCGCCCGCATGCAATGCCAATTGTATAGGCTGCATTTCATTTCAACCGGTAGAAGAAACAATTTACTCCACACAAGACAGGCTTACCTTTAAGCCTTCAGCAGAAGAAATCATAGAATATACCGTACCTCATTTAGAAACGGCCCCCTACCCCATTGTAAGCTTTGGCCAAGGTTGCGAAGGCGAGCCTTTGCTGATGTACAAAACGATAGAAAAAGCTATTAAAGAAATAAGAAAACATACTAGCAAAGGAAGCATTAATATTAATACTAATGGCAGCGATCCTAAGGCTGTAAAAATTTTATGCGAAGCAGGACTAAATAGCATCAGAGTAAGTACCAATTCAGTAAGGGCAGAAGTGTACAACCCCTATTACAGACCTAATAATTACCAATTTGAAGACTTAGCCGAAAGCCTGAAAGTGGTGGCTTCTTATGGCGGCTGGTCTAGTATTAACTATTTTGTTTTTCCGGGTATTACAGATAGTGAGGCAGAGTACGAAGCATTACGAAAATTTATTAAAGCCACCAATCTGAAAATGATTCAATGGCGCAATTTCAATATTGATCCTGATTGGTACATGGAAAAAATAAATATGCAACACACTGGCGCTGCTATTGGTATCAGGCAAATGATGAGTTTATTAAGGGCAGAATTTCCTGAATTAAAGTTTGGATATTTTAATCCCTCCATCGAAAGAATTAATGGAAGTTTTGAAAACGATTTTGCACAATAATTTTTAGATAATAAAATTGATTCAAGAAGATAGTAGCCGAATAAAAAAAAAGGAATTACTCACTGCTGCCTTCAACTATTGGAATTAAAAAACTTAAAATATGTACAAGGAAAAAAAGGTAATTGTGGTTCTTCCGGCATACAATGCAGCCCTCACATTGGAGAAAACCATTGCTGAAATTCCCTTTAATATTGTAGATGAACTTGTATTTGTAGATGACAACAGTACAGATAATTCCATAGAAGTAGCTCAATCGTTAGGTATAAAACACATCATACGCCATAGCAGCAATAAAGGATATGGTGGCAATCAAAAAAGCTGCTACGATAAGGCATTAGAGCTAAATGCAGAAATTATTGTAATGCTTCATCCAGATTATCAATATACGCCCAAGCTGCTTGAGGCAATGATTTCAGTAATTGGCAATGATTTATATAAAGTTGTTTTTGCAAGCCGTATTTTAGGTAAAGGCGCTCTCAAAGGTGGCATGCCGCTCTATAAATATGTGTCTAACAGGTTACTTACTTTTTTTCAAAATGTATTGATGAACCAGAAACTTTCAGAATACCACACAGGGTACCGTGCCTATCATAGCGATGTATTGCGGTCTATCAATTATAATGACAATTCAGATGATTTTATTTTTGATAATGAGCTAATAGCCCAGATATTTTATCGTGGTTTTGAAATTGCTGAAATTACTTGCCCCACCAAATATTTTGAGGAGGCTTCTTCTATAAACCTAAAGAGAAGTATCATTTACGGTATGGGTGTACTCAAAGTTTCTGTTTTGTATTTTCTTACCCGCATTAAATTGTACAAATGGAAATTGCTGCAATAAACCAAACCGGCCTCAACAAATATTATCTATGGATACTTATTCTTTCGGCCGCAGTGTTTTTTATTCCGTATTTAGGCTATGTCCATTTGTTTGATTGGGATGAAATAAATTTTGCAGAATCAGCACGCGAAATGATTGTTTCCGGCAATTATCACCGCGTGCAGATTAACTTTCAACCATTTTGGGAAAAGCCGCCTTTATTTTTTTGGCTGCAGGTAGCTTGCATGAAAACCTTTGGCATCAATGAGTTTGCTGCTCGGCTGCCCAATGCAATATTTGGTATTATTACCTTGGTTACATTTTATTTTATTGGCAAAAAGTATCAATCGCCTCGCTTCGGCTTTCTGTGGGCCTTGGCCTATTTTGGCACTTTTCTTCCCCATCTTTATTTTAAGTCGGCTATAATAGATCCGGTGTTTAATTATTTTATTTTTCTTGGGCTTTATTTTATGTTTCGCTCTCTTCAGCAAAACGTAACACGAAAAAACGCTTTGTGGAATGCCGCCCTATCAGGGCTATTGATTGGCCTTGCTACACTTACTAAGGGGCCGGTAGGGTTGTTAGTATTTCTCATTTCCTTTTTTGTGTATTTTATATTTCATCGGTTCAAGAATTTTCCAGATGTAAAGAAGATCATCTTATTCACTGTCTTTTTTGTCTTAGTATGCCTGCTATGGTTCGGACAAGAAATTTGGGAAAACGGGCTTTGGTTTTTAAAAGAATTTTTAGCCTATCAGGCCGAACTATTTTTACATCCGGTGGCAAGCCACGGCGAACCATTCTATTACCATTTCGTAGTTGTATTTATAGGCTGTTTTCCTATTTCTATTTTGGCGCTGCCTGTTATATTCAAAAAAGAAAAAAATAATACTACAGACTTCCGGCGCATAATGAAAATACTTTTTTGGACAGTAATGATTCTCTTTAGTCTTACTACTACCAAAATAGTTCACTATTCATCTATAACTTATATGCCATTGGCATTTATGGCTGCCATCTACTTAGAAGATTTAATTAAAACGGGAACAGCCATCAAAAAATGGGTTTTAATTATTTTAATCATAATCGGATTGCTGTTTTCATTTCTTTTAGCAGCGCTTCCTTATGTGGCCATGCACCCGCAGCTATTACTGCCCTATTTAAAAGATCCTTACGCCGCTGCCAGTTTAAATGTAAGTGTACACTGGAGCGGGTTTGAAATGCTCATTGGTGTTGCTTACCTGCTACTGCTGATTATAAGTTTTTATTTATTTACCAAAAGAAAAAATAAGATTGCTATTGGGCTACTATTTTACGCTACCGCCACATGCCTCTTTATTTACCTATTAGCTGTAGTACCCAAAATAGAAAAATACTCGCAAGGCCCAGCCATAGAATTTTACAAAAGCCTGCAAGGAAAAAGCGTTTATATATGGCCGATAGGTTTTAAAAGTTATGGCCAATATTTTTATGCAAAAAAACCTGCTACGCCCGTGTATGGCGAAAAAGACGAACCCTTTTTATTAAGAGGCGATATAAAGATGCCGGCATATTTTGTAGTAAAAGTTTCTGATACCGCATTCGACACTACGTGTGCAGGCTGTAAACTTATAAAACAAGAAGGCGGTTTTAAGTTTTACCGGCGAGACCCGGGCAGCACAACAAAATAGGAAGGGAAATTAAAATTTGGATTAGGTTTATTGAAAATCCATTTAGGTCTCAGTCGAGTTGCCGGCACGGAATTTTGCGTTTATAAGATTAATCCCACCTATTTGTTGAATGATTTAAAGAATTGCAGATTGCTGTCCTGAGTTTGCAAACTCAGGATCCAGACTGGCGCAGGTCTGGTAGCAAGGGGCTGAAGCGTTTGCTAGACCTGTGCATGATCGTTACTATTTTCGTTTACCCCCAACTACCCAGACTGGCGCAGGTCTCACGACCTGTGACTGTTCGTTACTAATCCTGATTGGAATAATTGGCAACTGGAAGAAAAGATAATCACATTAGTTCGTTATTTAGTTTTTGTATATTTACTTAATGAGCAGCAAGTACAAATTCGATGATAGAGAAGGTGTGTATTTTGTAACATCTACAGTTGTAGATTGGATAGATGTTTCCCAATTTTTCCCAGACTGGCGCAGTTCTCCCGACCTGTGACCGTTCGTTACTAATCCTAATGGAAAGATGAATCTGCGATTTTAATTTAAAGAAAAAAGGCTGAAAATAAATTGTGTCAAAATTGAGTACCACAATGCCCCAATCAATTTTTTTTAAGGCCTTTATTATTTTCATTGGGCTGCAGTAAATCCCAAAGGTTTCCATATAGATCTTCAAACACGGCTACTTTGCCATAAACCTCATCTTTGGGCGGCCTTACAAAATTAATTCCCTTCTCAAGCATGTTATTATAATCGCGCCAGAAATCGTCTGTGAAAAGAAAAAGAAAAACCCTGCCGCCGGATTGATTGCCTACGCTTGCCGCCTGTCGCTCATTAGCCGCCTTTGCCAGCAAAAGGCAAGTTTCTTTAGCACCGGGAGGCGCTATCATCACCCATCGTTTTTCCTCAGTCAGTTTGGTATCTTCAATCACTACAAAGCCTAACTTTTCAGTATAAAACTGTATGGCTTCATCATAATCTCTTACTACTAATGCAATGTGCGCAATACTTTGTTTCATTGTATGTCGGTTCCTATTTTTGGGAAAATAAAATTCGGAAAGTTAATATTCTTTACCTAAAAGATAGTTTAAATCAATAATCAGAGCATAAATACGAATTACCCTTCTCTGCTATTTCAATACTCTCAAAAGAAGACAATATATCCGCCTTATTTTTATCTACATAGATCGTGTGCTCATAATGCGCTGCGGGCTTGCCATCACTCGTTCTTATAGTCCACCCATCCTTATCATTATAAACATCTTTGGTACCCATATTTACCATAGGTTCTATTGCTATTACCAATCCAGATTTCAATTTAGTTCCAGTACCTCGTTTCCCGTAATTTGGCACCTGAGGGTCTTCATGCAAATTACTTCCCAAGCCATGCCCTACCAATTCTCTAACAACTCCATAGCCATTTTGCCTTTCAGTAAATTCCTGAATGGCTGCTGCTATATCACCTACGCGGTTACCATTAACTGCTTTATGAATTCCTAAATAAAGCGACTCTTTGGTAACTTTTAATAATTTTTTCACCTCTTCTGATATAGTGCCTACTGCAAAGGTGTAAGCACTATCGCCATGATAACCATTCTTATAGGCGCCCACATCTACCGATATTACATCGCCGTTTTTAATTAATACATCTGTAGGAAAACCATGTACCACTGCATCATTTACAGAAATACAGCAGGCATAAGGAAAGCCATTGTAATTTTTAAATGAGGGTATTGCATTTTGGGAAAGAATATATTTTTCTGCAATATCGTTCAGTTGCATTGTGGTCATGCCTGGCTTTATCACCTTTGCTACTTCTGCGATTGCATCATTTACTATTTTGCAGCTTTCACGAATGAGTTCCTTTTGTTTTTCAGTTTTGTAGATAATCATTTTTGTAATTTAAAAAAACCCTGACTGATTCAGCCAGGGTTTGCAAATTATATGTTTTTTAAGAAACTAGTATTTTAAAATCCACCTGTTATTCCCGGTGCCGCGGTTGACTGCCGTCCTTGAATTCGTCCGGTACTCATTAGCCCGTCATATTGCCTCATTAATAATTGTGTTTCTATTTGCTGTAGGGTATCTAATACTACTGCTACCATAATCAAAAGTGAAGTACCTCCGTAAAAAGTAGCAAATCCCTGTGTAACTCCCATTAACTGTACAAGACCGGGCAAGATACCTACAATAGCAAGCAATACTGAGCCTGGCAGCGTAATGCGATCCATTATAGTACCTATATAATCCGTGGTAGGTTGGCCTGGTTTTACACCCGGAATAAAGCCATTGCTTCGTTTTAAATCGTCAGACATTTGCTTTGGGTTAAATATCAAAGCAGTATAAACAAAGGTGAAAGCTATAGTCATGAAACCATAAACAATCATATAAACAGCACTAGTTGGATTAGTGAAGTAGGTAGCCCAATTTTTTCCTGTGGTTTGGAAACCAACAAATATTGTAGGCAAGAACATGATTGCCTGAGCAAATATGATCGGCATTACACCGGCAGCATTTACTTTTAAAGGAAGAAATTGCCTTGCACCGCCAAATTGCCTGTTACCAATTATTTGTTTTGCATAATTTACAGGAACCTTTCTTACCCCTTGTACCAATACAATTAATCCCAGAATCACTGCTATGAACGCCGCTATTTCTACCATGAAGATTAATAGTCCACCGCCGCCTCTAACTTCCTTTGCATAAAATTCCTGCATAAAAGATTGAGGCAAACGCGCCAAAATTCCAATCATGATAATGAGAGAGGTACCATTACCTAAGCCCTTATCTGTTATTTTTTCGCCCAGCCACATTACAAATAAAGTACCTACAGTAAGAATTACCACAGTAGAAACCCAAAAGAATCCGGAATAAGCTTCTAACAATGCTTCCCTGTTAGAGGATTTTAAAAATCCAATGTATGCAGCAGCCTGAAATGCGGTAACGATTACGGTAAGATACCTGGTCCATTGATTAATTTTCTTTTGACCACTCTCGCCCTCTTTCTGAATTTTGGAAATCTGAGGTACTAAAATGGTAACCAACTGCATGAATATGGAAGCCGATATATAAGGCATAATACCCAAGGCAAAAATGGATGCTTTAGAAAAAGCACCACCTACAAAAGCATCTAACAAACCGAGCATACCGCCCTGTGTGCTGTGCTGAAGATTAGATAATTTATTAGGATCAATACCGGGAAGTACAATGAAGGATCCAACTCTGTAAACAAAGATGAGCGAAAGTGTAACGATTATCTTACTTCTAAGCTCTTCAATAGTCCAGATATTTTTTAATGTTTTAATGAATTTCTTCACTGCAATCAGGATTTTAAAATTTACAACCAGTTAGTGGGTTGCAAATATCTGTAAAATTATTTTACGATCTCTATACTTCCGCCTGCGGCTTCAATAGCACCTTTGGCTTTTGCACTCACGGCATTTACTTTAAAAGGTATGGTAGCTTTAAGTACACCATTACCCAATATTTTTACGCGGTCTGTTTGGCTGATGAGGTTATTTATATAAAGCGTCTCAGGATCAAAAGATTTTAATTCATGCTTTTCTATCAGTTGGTCTATTTGGCCAAGATTAAAAACTTTATAGGCTACCCTGTTATTATTTTTAAATCCTCTTTTAGGCACTCTACGCTGGATGGGCATCTGACCACCTTCGTGAGCCATTTTAATTTTGTAACCGGCACGGCTTTGTCCACCCTTATTACCTTTTGTGGAAGTTCCACCCTTTCCGGATGCTTCGCCTCTACCTAATCTCTTTTCACTATGCGTAGCTCCTTTTGCGGGCCTTAAATTATGTAATTGCATATTGTATTATTTTCTTGTCTGTTTAATTATTTAGACTATTTCTTAGGCGATCTCCTCCACCTTAATCAGATGATCTACTTTCTTTACCATACCTAAGATTTGTGGTGTAGCTTCCACTTCTTTTGAAGCATGTACATTTTTAAGCCCCAGCGCCTTTAAAGTTAATTTCTGGCGTTCTGAACGATCTATACCACTTTTAATCTGGGTTATTTTAATTTTTTTCATAATTCTAAGTCTATTACTTGATTCTTAATTACCACCAATTATTATCCGTTAAAAACTTTTTTAAGCGAAATATTTCTTGTTCTCGCCACATCAACCGGTTCTCTCAGGCTGGCCAATGCATTTACAGTAGCTTTCACCACATTCTGAGGGTTTGCTGATCCGAGTGATTTAGCTAGCACATCTGTAATACCGGCACTTTCTAAAACGGCTCTCATACTTCCTCCTGCTATTACACCGGTACCTTGAGCTGCTGGTTTAATCAAAACAATGGCAGCACCCGCCTTCGCCAATTGCTCATGAGGTATAGTGCCATGTGCTACAGGAACCCGAATAAGGTTTTTCTTGGCGTCTTCAATTCCCTTTACAATAGCCTCTTGTACTTCCTTGGCTTTGCCCAATCCCTGACCTACTACGCCATTTTCATTCCCTACTACCACTAATGCAGAGAAACTGAACGCCCTTCCACCCTTTGTTGTTTTTACAACTCGGTTAATAGAAACAACCTTCTCTTTTAATTCCAGCTCTGCGCCTTTTATTTTTTGATTAGATTTCAACATACCCTTTTTTTATTTTTATTTGTCGCTTTCGCGCTTTTTATTTTTTAATTACCATCATTTCGCCTATGAATTAAAATGCCAGCCCACCTTCTCTGGCACCTTCAGCTACCGCCTTTATTCGGCCATGATAAATATATCCGCTTCTATCAAAAACGACATCTTTAATTCCTAATTCGCTTGATTTTCTGGCTATGGCTGCACCTACCAGTTTACTTTTCTCCACTTTATTTACTTTTTGAGCTGCAATATCCTTTTCGCGTGATGAAGCGCTGGCTAATGTAGCACCATTTACATCATCAATTAATTGAACATAAATATCAGTATTGCTGCGAAAAACACTCAACCTTGGCTTAGCAGAGCTACCGCTAATTTTCCTGCGAATGCGAAAACGTATTTTTTGTCTTGGGCTTAATTTATTACTCATTTTTATTTAATTTATTTTCCCCGAAGAGAAAAAGTTATTACTACTTACCGGCAGATTTACCTGCTTTTCTGCGAAGCACTTCGCCTTCAAATTTCACACCCTTTCCTTTGTAAGGCTCTGGCTTACGCAAACTTCTAATTTTGGCAGCTACCTGACCCAAAAGTTGCTTATCCACACTTGATAAAGTAATCTTAGGGTTCTTTCCTTTTTCCTGAGCAGTTGTAATTGATAATTCTTTAGGAATTTCCACAAGAATATTGTGTGAATAGCCAAGCGAAAGATCTAACAAATTTCCTTGATTAGAGGCTTTATAACCTACACCTACCAGCTCAAGGGTTTTAGTATAACCTTCTGCTACACCTTGCACCATATTGTTTATCAATGCGCGGTATAAGCCATGCATAGCTTTGTGCCTGATCTGATCCGTTGGCCGCTCCAACTCTATTTTATCATCACTTACTTTTACTTTAATATCTGGGTCAATGCGTTGTTTTAATTCGCCTTTAGGCCCCTTTACAGTGATTACATTATCATTGCCTACCGATACATTTACACCTTTGGTGATAGTAACAGGGTTTTTTCCAATTCTTGACATAGCCGGTTTTATTTTAAAGTTCAAAGTGGTAGTCTTCAGCCACGACTAAGGCTTAGCTACCAAAAAAATTAATAAATATTACAAAGCACCTCGCCTCCCACATTCTGTGCTTTTGCTTCTTTGTCTGTCATTACTCCTTTAGAAGTAGAAATGATAGCAATGCCCAAACCATTTTTTACTCTACGAAATTCGTTAGGTTTAGAATAAGTTCTCAACCCTGGCCTGCTGATTCTTTCAAGGCTCTGAATTGCCGGCACTTTAGATTGCGGATCGTACTTTAGTGCTATCTTAATAACACCTTGCTTGGAATCATCCTCAAATTTGTATTTAAGAATGTACCCTTTATCGTATAAAATCTCAGTAATACGTTTTTTTAAATTGCTGGCAGGAATCTCCACAATGCGGTGATTGGCCATTTGTGCGTTGCGGATTCTTGTTAAGTAATCTGCTATAGGATCAGTAACCATTGTTTGTTGTTTTTTTAAATTATTCGTTACAATGCGATATCCGGTGATACCATAATGTTGTTTCTTTTACCAGCTTGCTTTTTTTACTCCTGGTATTTTGCCTTCAAGTGCCATATCGCGAAACATGTTTCTTGATAATCCAAAATGCCTCATATATCCTCGTGGGCGGCCGGTAAGCTGGCAACGGTTTTTAAGCCGCACCGGTGAAGCATTCTTTGGCAAGAGGTCAAGTGCTCTATATTCACCCGCTTCTTTTAATGCCTTTCTTTTATCGGCATAATGGGCTACCATTTTTTCGCGTTTTCTCTGTCTGGCTTTTACTGATTCTTTTGCCATAATTTGATTTGAAAATTTTAATCAATTAGCTATTTAGCTTTTCGATATTATTTTTTAATATTTTTAAAAGGCATTCCCAATTCCTTTAATAGTTCAAAGGCTTCTTCATTGGTCTTTGCTGTTGTTACAAAAGTGATGTCAAGGCCAGTAATTTTATTTACTTTATCAATATCTATTTCAGGAAAAATGATTTGCTCTGTTACTCCAAGTGTATAATTTCCTCTGCCATCAAAAGACTTATCATTGATACCCTTAAAGTCGCGAACACGTGGAAGTGAAACAGAAACCAAGCGATCAAGAAATTCATACATAGTATTACCTCTAAGAGTAACCCGTGCCCCGATTGGCATATTTTTACGCAACTTAAAATTAGAAATGTCTTTTTTAGACATAGTTGCTACTGCCTTTTGGCCAGTAATAGTTGATAGCTCTTCAATGGCAATATCCACCAGCTTCTTATCGGCAACTGCGCCGTTTACCCCACGGTTGATACAAACTTTTTCGAGCCTTGGTGCCTGCATTACAGTTTTGTATGAAAATTTTTTCATCAATGCAGGAACTACTTCCTTTTTATATTTATCTACCAGTCTTGGAGAATATGTTTCAGTACTCATTATTTAATTACCTCCCCTGATTTTTTTGCGGTTCTTATTAATTTCCCGTTTTCGCGGGTTTTTGATATTTTGGAATGAGCATGCGATTTCGCATCCCATAACATTACATTAGATATTGCAATAGGCGCTTCTATTTTCAATATGCCACCTTTTGTGTTTTGTGCCGAAGGCTTGGTATGCTTCGTTACAATGTTTACACCTTCTACTATTACCCTTTCTTTTTCAACCAGTACCTGCAATACTTTACGTGGTTTCTTCAGGTCCTTATCTTCACCGGTCATCACTACTACTGAATCACCTTTTTTTATGTTGAACTTGGGTTTAAATCTTGTTTTCATTTTGACAGTTATTTGCCTGTTTTAATTTACTTTTTTTTAAAGGGGTGCAAAGATATGCATTTTTTACAGCACTTCGGGTGCTAAAGAAATGATTTTCATATATCCTTTATCCCTAAGCTCTCTGGCCACTGGCCCAAAAATACGTGTACCTCTTGGCTCGTCCGCTGCATTAAGCAACACTACTGCATTGTCATCAAAGCGGATATAAGATCCGTCTTTACGGCGCAATTTATTTTTAGTACGCACTATCACGGCTGTACTTACCGTTCCTTTCTTTATTCCGCCCGCAGGTATGGCATCTTTTACGGATACTACTATTTTATCTCCTACGTGTGCATAATCTTGTCCGCTATTGCCCAGTACTCTTATACAAAGGACTTCTTTTGCCCCGCTATTATCAGCTACATTAAGCCTGCTTTCTTGCTGTATCATCGTTTTTATTTATAGCTTTTAGTTATTCACTATCGGCTGATTACTTTTTTTGTTGATTAAAGCTGTGAGCTTTATAGTTCTTACTTTACCTTTTCCAGTATTTCCACCAGCCTCCATCTCTTTGATTTACTCAAAGGGCGGGTTTCCATAATCTTTACCACATCACCAATACTGCATTCATTTTTTTCATCATGTGCATGTAAACCTGTGGTTTTTTTCACAAATTTTCCATATAATGGATGCTTCACTTTTCTTTCAATCTTTACAGTAATGGTTTTATCCATTTTATTGCTGGATACTACACCTGTTCTTACCTTTCTTAAATTTCTGTCCGACATGTTTAATTATTTTAGGATTTTGATCCTGATTGTTTCTTTCTCAATTCTGTTTTAGTCCTGGCAATATCACGCCTTACGTCCCGAATAGACATTGGATTTTCAAGTGGTGACACTGAATGTCCAAATTTTAATTTTTTTAACCTAAGTTCATCTTCTGCCATTCTAGCCTGGAGCTCTTGCTCATTCATGCCCTTTATGCTGGTTAAGAAATCATTTTTGTTTGACATTTTTATTTATTTTCTTCTTTATTATTTAATTGCAAAAGATTAAGATTGGAAATCGTGGCGCACTACAAATTTTGTTTGAATCGGTAGTTTTTGAGCCGCCAGAGCAAAAGCCTCCTTGGCTACCTCCAGAGGAACGCCATCTGCTTCAAAAATAATCCTACCTGGTTCTACTACTGCAGCCCAGTATTCCGGGTTTCCTTTACCTTTTCCCATTCTCACCTCTGCTGGTTTTTTGGTAATAGGTTTATCTGGAAATATTCTGATCCACACATTACCTTCACGTTTCATGTGGCGCGTCATTGCCTGCCTAGCCGATTCTATCTGCCGGTTAGTTAACCAAACGGCATCTAAAGCCTTTAGGCCAAATGTGCCAAAAGAAATAGTAGCTCCTCTTTTTGTTTCGCCTTTCATGCGGCCTTTCTGCATTTTCCGGTGTTTAGACCTTTTTGGCTGTAACATATAATCCTGTTTTTATTAAATTAGTTGAAATTGTTTGTTTTTATCTCCTACCGCCTCTGCCAGCTCCACCGCCGCCTCTTCTATCACCTCCACGATCTCTATCACCACCTCGGCGGTCATTAAATCCACCTCTCCTATCGCTACCCTGCATTTCATTATCATTTTTGCCACCACCTGCTATAATGTTTGGATTCAGATCGCGCTTGGATAATACCTCGCCTTTGCAAATCCATACTTTTATACCAATTTTTCCATAAACTGTTTGGGCAAAGATGCTTGAATAGTCTATATCCATTCTCAATGTATGCAGTGGGGTACGCCCTTGTTTTATTTCTTCACTACGTGCTATTTCTGCACCGCCCAGTCGCCCACCTACTCTCACTTTTATCCCTTCTGCCCCCATACGTAGTGCTGAAGCGATTGACATTTTAATTGCCCTTTTATAATTAATACGGTTTTCAATCTGTCTGGCAATGGTATCAGCAACAATTGCTGCATCCAGCTCCGGCCTGCGGATTTCCAATATATTTATTTGTACATCATCCTTTCCGGTTAGTTTTTTTAATTCCTCTTTGATCCTGTCAACCTCTCCACCACCTTTACCAATGATGATCCCTGGCTTGGAAGTGTGAATGGTAATAATCAATTTATTAAGTGTACGCTCTATTACTATCTTAGCGATACCACCTTTGTTGATACGGGCATTGAGGTAGGTCCTGATTTTATCGTCTTCAATCAGTTTTTTACCATAATCTTTCGAACTAGCGTACCAATTGCTATCCCATCCCCTGATGATTCCCAATCTGGCTCCTGTCGGATTTGTTTTTTGACCCATTATTTGGATTTTATTTTTTAGTTTTTTCTGTTGATTTTGTTGGCTTCTTTTCAGTAGCCGGTTTACTCTTTACTGTTGCCTCTTTCTTTTTGGCAGTAGTTTTTTTAGCTGGTGCAGCCTTTACCTCAGTAGCTGCATTTGCAGCAGGCAACGGAGCCTCATTTTTTACTTTTGCCTTTTTTATGCCTGGTATAGCCTGATTATTTTTACTATCTACTACAATTGTAACATGGTTGCTACGCTTACGCACTCTATAACCACGCCCCTGTGGTGCCGGACGCATACGTTTAATTACTCTACCACAATCCACCATGATTGTTTTGACTACCAGACCAGCATCTTCTACCTTCTCTTCACTGTTTTTCTGCTCCCAGTTATTGATAGCGCTTTTTAATAATTTATACATGGGTACAGCAGGATGCTTTGGATTGAATTGTAAAATACCCAATGCTTTCTCTACTTCCATACCCCGGATCAAATCAGCCAGCAAACGCATTTTGCGTGGTGAAGTGGGATAATTATTCAGTTTTGCTACAGCTTCCATATTTATAATTTCTTGATAACTCAAACCGCAAGAGCGGTACTAAGCGATTTTTTTACTTGAATGTCCTTTAAAATTTCTTGTGGGTGCAAATTCGCCCAATTTATGCCCTACCATAAATTCTGTAACATACACCGGTATAAATTTATTACCATTATGCACGGCAAACGTATGTCCTACAAAATCCGGTGTAATCGTAGAGCGGCGTGACCAGGTCTTTATTACTCCTTTTTTAGAAGTACCGTCATTAATTGCAAGGACCTTATCTTCCAGCTTTGCTTCCACGTAGGGTCCCTTTTTTATTGAACGAGCCATTTATTTTAATTGATTTAAGTATTTAATATTTATTTATTAGGCAACTTTTTACCGTTACGTCTTTGAATGATCATTTTATCTGATCCCTTTCCACGTGTACGGGTAATTTCACCTTTAGCATATTTACCTGTTCTGCTACGAGGATGCCCACCCGAAGCTTTACCTTCACCACCACCCATCGGGTGATCTACAGGGTTCATCGCTACACCTCTTACACGCGGCCTACGCCCGAGCCATCTGTTACGTCCTGCCTTTCCTTTACTTTCCAGACTATGATCGCTATTGCTCACTTCGCCAACAGTAGCATAACAATTGATCAATATCTTTCTCAACTCGCCACTGGGCATTTTCAGCACTGCATAATTTTCTTCCTTATTGGTAAGCTGAGCTGAAGAGCCTGCGCTTCTGGCTAATTTACCACCTTGCCCTGGCTGCATCTCAATATTATGAACAATAGTTCCAAGAGGCATATTTTTCAATTTCAATGCATTTCCAAGTTCAGGGGCTACAGCATCGCCACTTATGATGGTAGCGCCTACCTGTAATCCTCTTGGTGCAATGATGTATTTTTTCTGCCCATCTACATAGCTTAGCAAAGCTATAAATGCACTCCTGTTGGGATCGTACTCTATAGTTTTTACCGTTGCAGAAATATCTTTTTTATTTCTTTTAAAATCAATAATCCGGTACATCTTCTTGTGCCCACCGCCCAAGTAACGGGTACTTCTGCGTCCTTGCCTGTTACGTCCTGCAGAATGGTGTACTTTTTCTACAAGGCTCTTTTCGGGTACATTGGTAGTAACCTCTGCATAAGCATTCCCTATTCTCCAGCGGGTGCCTGCGGTTGTCGGTTTATATTTTCTTAAAGCCATATTTGTTATTGTTTCTGAGAACCTGATTCAAAAAAAATCAAGATTCCTGATTATTATTTTAATTAAATATTACCATACAGGTCAATTGTTTCCCCCTCAGCTACTGTTACTACCGCCTTTTTCTTTGCCGGCTTTCTACCTACAAGAAGCCCTGCTTTTGTATTTCTTTGCTTCACTTTAGAGGGCATCGTATGGGTGTTTACATTTGCCACTTTAATGCCATAAAAATCCTCAACGGCCTTTTTTATTTCAAGCTTGTTAGCCTTCCTGTTTACAATAAAAGTATAGCGGTTTAGTTTTTCACTTTGCGCATTAACCTTTTCTGATAGAACCGGCTTTATTAAAACTTCTGATAATTTCATTATTCTTTATTTGAAATTTATTCTACTTTTTTTTATGCTTCTGCTCCTTCCGCATTTTCTTCAACAAAAATCTTTGCTGCACCTTCGGTAAATATTACCGTATCTGCATTTACAATATCGTAAGTATTAATATCACTTAATAATGTACCACAAACTGAAGGATTATTTCTAAAGCTCTTATAGACGTTTTCATTAAATTCCGGCATTACAAACAAAGTTTTTCTGCTTTCGTTGTTTACTGCCTTGAATATTTTAGCCAAATGCCCTGTGGCAGGTTTGTCCATTGCAAATGAGGCATCCTCCATGATCAAGATCTTATTGTCTTTGGCTTTACTGCTAAGGGCACCAATTTTAGCAAGATCTTTCACCTTACGATTCAATTTAATATTGTAACCGTGTGGTTTGGGGCCAAATACGGTACCACCACCTTTGTACAAGGGGTTGCGTATATTGCCTTTACGGCTACCGCCGGTTCCTTTTTGCTTATGTAGCTTTTTAGAAGAACCTTTTACCTCTGCACGAGTCTTTACCTTATGATTTCCTTGGCGCTGAGCAGCAAGATATTGCTTCACTGCCAACCAGATTACATGACTGTTAGGGTCTGCTGCAAATATTTCATCCGGCATATCAATCGTCCTACCGGTTTTTTGTCCTTCTTTATTAATTATATCTAATTGCATATTATTTCTGAATTAAAACGATTGAACCATTATGGCCGGGAACCGAGCCACTTATTAATAAGTAATTTTTTTCAGGAAAAATCTTTACTACTTTCAAACCTTTAAGCTGTACTTTATCATGACCCATCCTGCCTGCCATACGCATTCCTTTAAACACACGAGAAGGATATGATGAACCACCAATAGAACCTGGCGCACGCTGACGATCATGCTGTCCGTGAGATTGCTCACCTACACCATGAAACCCATGCCGCTTTACCACACCTTGAAACCCTTTTCCTTTAGTGGTACCAACTACGGTCACTTTATCACCTTCGTTAAAAATGCTGACGTCAATTGAGTCGCCTACATTTGCACTTGTTTCGCTATCGCGTATTTCTTTTACGTATTTTTTTGCCGATGTATTTGCTTTGGCAAAATGATTCTTTTCTGAGAGGAGGGTATGCTTTTCTTTTTTATCTCCAAAAGCTATCTGAACAGCATTATAGCCATCAGTATCCAAAGTTTTCTTTTGAGTAACTACACATGGTCCCGCTTCTATAATGGTTACGGCAGTTTGCTTACCATTATTATCGAAAATGCTGGTCATGCCAACTTTTTTTCCTATAATACTTTTCATTTCTATTTTATTATACCCAGCGCTCCGTTTTTTTAAAAAATCCGGAGATGGATGTTACATTTTTATATAAGAACTTAGGCCACCTTCCAACCTTCCCCGAAAGGAAAAGAGAAGCGGATCTCTGCTTTTACGCCTTTATTTCAACATCTACACCTGAAGGCAGGTCTAACTTAGACAACGCATCTACTGTACGTGAGCTACTGGTATAAATATCCAGTAAGCGCTTGTGAGTACAAAGTTGAAATTGCTCACGTGCTTTTTTATTTACGTGAGGACTACGCAATACAGTAAAGATTTTTTTATGCGTAGGAAGCGGCACCGGGCCGGTTACTACTGCGCCTGTACTGCGCACAGTTTTTACAATTTTCTCAGCAGATTTATCTACCAGATTATGATCGTAAGACTGAAGTTTGATCCTGATTCTTTGTGACATGTTAAAGAACTTTTTATTCCAATTTTATTTTGGGATTGCAAATGTAGGAGGAATACAGCAGATAACAAAAAAAATAAAAAAATAAATTCTAAAAAAAACTGTTTGGCCAAATTGGCAACAATTTTTATGGTTGCAAATAAAATATAACTCATGAAAAACAGCAAGAAAGCTCCTATTGGATTATCCAAGAAATAATTAGACCCTGAAAAAAATCAAAGTAAAATACAACAGAATACCATTACTATAGACCAAACTGGTGTAAATGAAATTCTCAAACTGGCTCAAATTTGCAGTGTGGCTCCACTTGGCACAAGGTTGTGTTTTCGTTAACGCAAGCGGCTGCTTGTGCTATTGTCCTACTAACTAAAATTCAATTCGATCAGCCCTTGTACACACCTTTGCTACAAAGCTTGCGCCAATAACGGCTGAGAAAGTGTTGCACTTACTACTTGAACTTAAGACATTAAATATTTATAAATAGTATTTCGGAGCATTCAGTAAATAAAAAAGCAATACAGGATTTCTAAATTTACACCTCTTTAAATTTTATTTTTTTCTCTTCCAGAGTACTATTAAAAAATTATTGCTGAAATTTGAACATGGCTATTCCCGACACAAATACTTTGGCTGGTTTTACATGGTGTACGCTCATTTTTTTTGTATTCATTTGTAGCCGGTACTTTCTGGTATCCGGTATATTTTATGGTATTTTTTACTATTGGTTCAGAGAAAGGTGGGGGAAATATAAAATCAACCTACAAGCCTATAAGAAAGGGCAATTCAAAAAGGAAATGTATTGGAGTACTATTGCAGCCTTGATTTTTGCAATAACCGGAGCTCTTTCCGTAGGGCTTTGGCAAAATGGATATTTGAAAATATATATTGCCCCCAGTTTATTTCCTTATTGGTACCTTCCGGTATCACTAATAATTTATATGCTTCTACAGGAAACCTACTATTACTGGCTTCACCGTTGGATGCATATTCCTAAAGTTTTTAAAATTATACATAAAATACACCACGACAGCAAGATTTCCTCGCCATTTACGGCATTTTCATTTCACCCGATTGAGGCATTGCTGCAAGCTATCTTTCTACCATTAGTTTTACTAATTATCCCAATTCAGCTTTATGTACTTATTCTATTGCTTACACTCATGTCATTGAGTAGTGTAATCAACCACCTGGATATTGAATTATACCCTTCCGGCCATAAGGCTTTTTTTGCAAAGTGGGTAATTGGGGCCACCCATCATTCACTTCATCATAAATATTATAAATATAACTATGGCCTATACTTTACATTTTGGGATGTATTAAAAAAAACGGAAAGCCCCTATTTCAGGCAACTTCTTAATAGATTTTCAAAACATAGCGAAGAAAAAACCCAATACTGATTAGAAGTTTCTATTCGAAAAAAAGCCTAAAAAACTGATTGGCTTTAGAATAAATAGCAGAATGCTGGCATATTCCATTTATTAAATGTACATTTGCCGTTCAATTTTTTAAACAACACAACAAAATGGACAACAAAAACACAGGAACCGTTAAATTTTTCAATACTGAAAAAGGATTCGGTTTTATTAAGCACGATGATTCTTCTAAAGAAACATTTGTACATGCAAGCGGACTGATTGATGAAATCAAAGAAAACGACAAAGTAGAATTCGACTTGCAAAACGGTCAGAAAGGAATGAATGCCGTTAATGTGAAATTAATCGGCTAAAATCGATATTTTTCAATGCAA
>JAFDXH010000088.1 GCA_018268075.1 Bacteroidota bacterium
ATTGAGATTTTCAAAAGCGCCGCCATAAGTGGCATAGTATCCCGGTGAAAAATGAATTTGCGTATTTGCCTTGCCCTGCAATTCATGAACAATGCTTTGCACATCTCGGTCGCGCACATTAAAACCTACGACAATTCTGCGTTTGGCATCTTCACGTTGTACCTGGTTTGGCCCGTCTTTGATAGAAACGTTGGCTATTTGTGATAGTGGAATTTGCGAACCATCCGGCGCCGGGATTAATAAGTTCTGCACATCTTTTAAATCTTTTCTTTTATCTCCTGCCAAACGAACCACCATATCAAAGTGCCTTTCACCTTCATAAACCTGCCCGGCTGTTTGCCCCGCAAATGCTGTATTGACCACCCGGTTGATGTCTGCAATATCCAAATGGTATCTTGCAATTTCATTTCTGTTATACTCAATGATAATTTGCGGCAGGCCCGTAACAGGTTCGATATACAAATCCTGCGCACCTTTTACGGTATTGACCAGTGCGCCCAGTTTGGCGGCATAAGCGGCCAGTGTATCCAGGTTTTCGCCAAATATTTTTACTACCACATCCTGCCGTGCGCCAGTCATCAGTTCATTGAAACGCATCTGAACCGGGTACTGAAAACCTGCCGTAATGCCCGGGATGTCCTGCAAAGCCTTTCCCATTTTCTCTGCCATTTCATTAAATGTTTTGGCAGAAGTCCAGTCTTTTTTCTCTTTCAAAATTACCATCATATCACTGGCTTCCATTGGCATCGGGTCTGTTGGCACTTCTCCGCTGCCTATTTTGGTAACTACTTTTTCTACTTCCGGAAATTGAGACTTTAAAATATGCGCTGCTTTGGTGGTATATTCAATCGTGGTATTTAAGTTGCTTCCGGTGAGTACTCTTGTGTCCACCGCGAAATCTCCTTCTTCCAAAGCAGGAATAAACTCTCCGCCCAAAGTGGTGAAAGTATATATAGCGATGGTGAATAAAGAAATCGTAGTAATCAAAACAGTTTTTGGGAATCTTAAAACTTTGCTCAATGCAGATTGATATACACGTTCTACCTGTTCCATCACCCTGTCTGAAAGGTTTTTTTTGTGCTTAATATTTTTGCTCAAAAACAAACTGCTCATCATCGGAATATAGGTGAGCGAAAGCAGAAAAGCGCCCAGCAACGCAAAGGCAACAGTTTGGGCCATTGGCTTAAACATTTTTCCTTCAATGCCCTGCAAAGTCAATATAGGCAAGTAAACCACAAGAATAATCACTTGCCCAAATACCGCACTGTTCATCATTTTGCCCGCGCTCTTTTGTACCTCTTCATCCATTTGATGTTGCTGTAGCCTGTTCACCACTTCAAACTTTTTGCTGTGCGAAAGCTGGTGCATCACGGCTTCCACGATAATGACGGCGCCATCTACGATCAATCCAAAATCCAAAGCGCCGAGGCTCATCAGATTTCCGCTCACGCCAAATGCATTCATCATGCACACTGCAAACAGCATAGCCAAAGGGATCACGGATGCTACCAACAAACCGGCCCTGAAATTTCCAAGAAATAAAACCAGCACAAACACTACAATCAATGCGCCTTCCATTAAATTTGTTTCAACCGTGCTGATGGCATGACTTACCATTTTTGTACGATCAAGGAATGGCTCAATGATAACGCCTTCAGGTAACGTTTTTCTTATTTGCTCAATGCGTTCCTTTACATTTTTAATAACTTCATTACTATTGGCTCCTTTCAGCATCATCACCACAGCGCCGGCAACTTCGCCTTCATCATTATAAGTCATGGCGCCATAGCGAACGGCATTACCAATTTTTACATCGGCTACATCCCTTATGAATAAAGGAACCTGGCTGTTTTCTTTTTTTATGGTAATGCTTTTAATATCGTCTGTGCTTCCTATTAAGCCTTCGCTGCGGATGTACAAAACCGTAGGCCCTTTTTCAATATAGGCGCCGCCGGTGTTATGATTATTATTTTCCAGCGCATTAAAAACATCATTGATCGTAATGTTGTACGATTGTAATTTATTCGCATCCACTTCGATGGAATATTGTTTTAGCTTTCCGCCAAAGCTGCTCACTTCAGCCACGCCCTTTACGCCCAGCAATTGCCTTCTTACGATCCAATCCTGGATGGTGCGTAATTCGGTAGCGTCATATTTATGTTCATATCCTTTTTTTGGCCGAACCATATATTGATAGATTTCGCCAAGGCCTGTTGTTACAGGGCCGAGTTCAGGGTTGCCGATGCCCGCTGGAATTTGTGCCCGCACCTGTTGCAACCTTTCGGCTACCTGTTGCCGCGCCCAGTAAACATCCGTTTTATCATCAAATACAATCGTAACCAGCGACAAACCAAATCTTGAGAAACTACGGATTTGTTTCAGTCCCGGAATGTTGTTATTGGCCTGCTCTACCGGGAAAGTTACCAGTCTTTCTATGTCGGTAGCCCCGAAAGATGGCGCGATGGTAATTACCTGTACCTGGTTGTCAGTAATGTCAGGAACCGCATCAATAGGCAGTTTGGTGAACTGATAGCTTCCATAGCCAATCAGTGCCAGCACAAAAAGGCCAATGATGAGTTTGTTTTTTATAGAAAATTCTATGATTTTATTAAGCATAATTTTTGCAATCATTTTTTAATGAAAAATAAATTTCATTCCAATAATTATTTGCTGGAATATGATCAGATTATACTGGTCGGCGGATGGAAAATTCGAATAGCAGGAATAAGATACTTATCGGATTTTAATTTGAGCTAACGCTCAAATACCTTTTGCCACTCCCGATAGCTATCGGGATACACGGATTTTCACGAATTAAAATTTGGTTCACAAATTTATCCGCCGCAAAGTATAAACATGATTAGCTGATTCTTGGCGGCTGCCAGATGTTGGACAGGAATGTAGATTGCAGAAATGTTTCCTGTGTTTTAAAATGTTGGGTTTCTATAAACTGCGTTGGTTTTGTGATCACCAGCTTTTGAGAAGGTAGGTAGATATTGATAATAGATGCCACACAATTGTCGTGGGATTTAAAAGGCAATTTCATGTCCTTGTCATAGTCTGCATCGTGAACGTCGCCCATACCGTAATGCATGTGCAAAAATTGCCATAATGTAAGATGGCTATTTTCTGCCCTATGTTCTATAAAATGTTCTACCAATAAAGGCATTTTCAGGAACTGTGAAAATTCCGTTGTTGAAAACAGATAGATCAGAAGGAATGATATGGCAAAAATTTTTTTCAATATGGCAAAAGTAAATGAATAAAAGGATTCAATACATGATGACAGTCATTCAAAATTGAAATTCCTGTCAGGTTATATTGTACTGCTGAAGGGATGGATTATTCTTTTACTGGCCGCCGCATAAAAATTTGCAATCCGGTAGCTATCGGATTTTTATTGAGCTTCCAGCTCAAACGCCTTTTGCCACGGATTACACGAATTTCCACGGATTGAAATTTGTTGCACAAATTTATCCAGCGTGCAGCATAACATTCTACAAAAATGCCCGTTTCTATTTAGGCCTCGCCAGGCTATCGGCAGGGAATTTCGCTTCCATTTTTTTCTGAATTTCTTTAAATTTTTTATAGCGCCTGTAAGCAGGGTAGGTGGCGAAGGTTGAAAAATTGATTTCTTTTTTGCCTTCAACAATGTGGTCAGTAAGAAACCAGGCTACGTATTATTTCTACTTTCAGATAATATGCTTGCATACAATAAATTTGTACTGCTATTGCCTCATGCAGGGTTGATCATAATGGCTTCGTACATACTGACGCAATACCTAATTGTATTGGGGATCTTTGAAAGAAGAGTCTTTTCATAGCAAAAAAATTGAAAGGATTTTTTGGTCGTTTGTCGTAGCCGAGTCTCTCGAAGAGGACTCAGCGGTATATCTCATAAAAACCGCATCCCATGACGGCGACTTTCGGCGGAGGCCAGCCACAAAAAAATACACTAACTCTATTGCAATTTTTCTGCG
>JAFDXH010000089.1 GCA_018268075.1 Bacteroidota bacterium
AGGGATGGTAAATGTGTACTTTAACGGTTCGTTAATGGAATAATCTTTAAAATCTAAAAAAATATCCAGTTTAGATTTTTCTGCTACGGAGATTTGACGATAAGTAGCAAACTGGTAATTATTGAGCGGGACGTATTCGCCGAAGGAAATATCGCAGGTTCTGTTTCTTAATAAATCAACATCATCTAATTTACTGTGCAATACTTTAAAACTATTATTATCTAATGTAACCAAATGTTTAAAAATATTTCCCAACATTAAAACACGTAACTGGTTTTGCGTATTTTTAAACGAAACAATATTGCTGTCTATATATACCGGATTACCAATAATAATATCTTGTAAAGTTGAAAAATCGAAAGGTATTTGGGTAAGGTCATTTAAATAAGCAATAGATCTGTATTGTACTGTTTTACTGTTGCTCCCTTTTACTTGGGCAAGTATTACGCTGTCTTTAGTTACAATAAGTAAAGCCACAATACCCACAGGAGGCAATGCAATTCTTGCATACAAAATACTGTCTTTTTTTAAGCTGATGTAAGCCGTAACTCTTTGACTTTCTTCAGTAGTTTCGTATGTTACAGCTGCTTTGGCATTAAAGGTTTCAAAGTTAATTTTTTGCATTAAAACCTTGCTCATAATATCTTTTACAATACGTTCAGAATCTACTTTAGGTACTTCTTTTACAATAACGGTTGTAGCCGTATCTTTTTTCTCAACAGCCGTTTGTATGGTTTGTATTTTTTTTGCAGGTTGGCAAGAAAAAAATATAATTAAAATAAATATTGAAAAAAAATAACGCATTGTATTGGTTAGAAAATTTTATTTGAGTTTAAACTATTCATCTTTTCGAGTGAACAAAGTGAACGAGAAATCTGTTTGTTTCTTTGTTATTGCGAGAAACGAAGCAATCTACTTATTTTCTTAAGAGATTTCTCTCTGCGTTCGAAATGACGATTATTCTTTCCCCGTATGCCCAAAACCGCCTGCTCCTCTTTCTGTTGTATTTAATTCCTGTACTTCTATCAATTCAACTTGTTCTACTTTTTGAATAACCATTTGAGCAATACGGTCGCCATTATTTATTGTTACAGATTCATTGCTCAAATTAATTAAAATAACTTTTATTTCACCTCTGTAATCTGCATCAATAGTACCCGGACTGTTTAAACAAGTAATACCCTGTTTTATTGCCAAACCGCTTCTGGGGCGTATTTGAGCTTCATAACCAACAGGCAATTCTATAAATAAACCGGTAGGAATTAATGCTCTTTGCAAAGGTTGTAACGTAACATTATTTTCTATAAACGCACGAATATCCATGCCTGAAGAACCAAGCGTAGCGTAAGCAGGAAGTGGATGCGGTGAAGTATTAAGAATGGGGAGTTGCATTAAAAATTAATGCCCATTTGTTTTACGCCCAAGCATTTGAACAACAGTAATATAAACTATCCACATGTCTGTTTTAAAAGACCATAGTTTAATATATAAAATATCAAAAGCAATTCTTTTTTTAGTTCTGAATTTATTTTCTTCAAAATCCAACACATCGCCTCTATAACCGCGAATTTGTGCTAAGCCGGTAATACCCGGTTTTACCAAAAGCCTTACATCTATATTTTCTATAAAACTCGCATAAGTTTTATGAAACGCTACAGCATGCGGTCTTGGGCCAACAATACTCATCTGTCCTTTCAAAACATTAAAGAATTGCGGCAATTCATCTAAATTGGTTTTTCTTAAAAATTTACCTATCGCAGTTATCCTGTTATCTTCTGAAGCAGTTGGCGTGTACATGTATTTGACATCAGCCGCTTTCATTGTTCTGAATTTGTAACATTTAAATAGTTGACCATTTAAACCAACTCTATATTGAATAAAAAAAACTGGTCCACGAGAATTAAGCTTTATTAATAAAGCAATAAGCGGAAACAGCCAACTAAAAATAAAAAGAGTAACCGCAAAAGAAAAGAATATATCGAAAGCTCGTTTTGTGAATGATATATTAACATAAAAAGACCGTGCAGTTAAAGGATTATCTACAAAATTCAGTAAGAAATAATCGTTATCATCAAAGATTGAATAACCGGAATGTCGCTCTCCTTTTTTCTTATATAATGATTTCATAATACAATCCTGTTTTTAATCTGTTGATTTTATTTAGCTTTACTTCTTGTGACGAAATTAGATAAAAAATTAATTATTTTGACAGTTTCACTTTTTACTTTGACTGACAATACAGGCAATGTTTTAATTTTCAGGCGGCTCTTGTTATGAAATAACCAAACATTAAACAAACGTTCGCCCAAAAAACCATATACACGAGATTGAAAACTATTCCTATCAGTATGCAGGTTGCAACTATATAATTTAAAAAGAATAGGAAATACCCATTCCGAATATTCTTTAAATACCGCTCGTTTTGCAATAAACATATTGTATAAATGTAGGCTATGGCCTTTCATAACCATTTTAAAACTGCTTACATAATCAGGGCATAGCTCTTCAATAATTTTTGATAGCAAATCTATATCTTCAGAAAAGTGCTGTATTTTATAATGCCTATATATAGTAAAGGGGAAATAATTTCTCTTTGTTGGAACAATAATATCATATTCGGACATTATTGATGATAGCCTTTCGCAAGAAAGTATCTCGTTAATACTTGCTAATTCTCCGTCCTTAAAAAATCTGCGGTAGTGTACGATACCCAATATATTTGCAGCAATATTTTTATACATCCAATATTGCACCGTAAGCTCACAAAAAGACTTGTTAAGATTGCTGATATTATCAATAAAACTATCATCATAATAATCAAAATCGTTATTAGCCTGAAATACTTTTGTATTAGCATTTAAAGCACTCCCTGCCAAAACTTTATAATAACATTCAGGGTATTGGCGTAAATCAGGCGGCTTATGGCATACTATTGCTATAAAAATTTTACTACTCATTTTTAATATTTAAGTAAGAGATATCAGACACAAGATACTTCATCAGTTGCTCTATTACAGCATTTGTGTTTTGGCCTGATAAATTTTTATTAATATAATTCTCAATTTCACTTACAGTATTACTATATGGAAATAAGATATTCTCATTTTCCAATGTGGAAAGGTATTTCTCTGCTTCCTTGACTACGAAAAAAATAAGTTTGGCTTTTTTTATATATGCTTCAATCATTAAGCTGGACATCCCCCCGATAATAATGTCATTTTCGTTAATTGTATCATTAAAGCTCACCTCTCTAATAATCTTTTCTGCTTCCAACGGGTAATGCGTATAATCTCGCGGATGCACTTTCAAATACAAATTCTCATAATATTTAGGTCTAAGATTTTCAATCAGTTTAATTATAAAAGCTTCTTCAGAATGTTGAATTTCGGGTAGCCCATGAGACTTCCAACTTTGCGTAATTATAATTATCCTGCCTTTTATATTGCTGGCATTAATTATTGATTGCGGTATTTCAGGATGCAGCCCTACCAAGGTAACAGAAGCATTTAAAATACCTTTGCGATACAGGAAATCATTGTTCGCCCTGCCGGATGTATAATAGAAATCTGCATAATAATTATTAAGCAATATCCCCAATTTCATTTTCCTTTTTTTAAAAAAGCCTGATATTCTATCAGAAAATGACAAATCTTCATCAATTATATGCAATGTTTTGAGATACAAATACAGCCTTTTTTGAGGATGCAGAAACCTGCTAATTCGAAAAGCAGGATGAGGAGTGCAAAAAATAATATTTCTTTCCTTTTTTATTAATCTAAGCAGTTTAAATATTTCAAAGCATTTAACAATTAAGGAAACAAAAAAAAACTTATACCTTACTTTATACTCATCTATTGATTTGGTAAAACCAAAATCAATATACTTTTTATCTGCCTCACCGATTTGCAATGTTAAAGACGTTAATGCCTCCCTTTCGGCGGTATTGCGATATAAAATACTTATACTGTTAGCTGCCATTTGTATTTTCGATGATAGCTTAATTTAATATAGAAAAGAACAAAATAAGAACACATAAAAAGGATGAGAAAAGTCAATAATGACTTGCCAAAATATCCTCCAACACCGGCTACAGCAAAAATTAACAGTTGAGTGATATGGCTTATAAGGTAAGCCCGGTTTAAAGACATTGAGTACAAGAAAATTCCAACAACAGCATTAAGAGCAAAAAATAAGTTGATAAAACAGGTTGCCAAAAATATTGTAGCTTTCTGATGCAGCATATTTATGCTATAATTTCCCTGAACAATAATTAAAATGCAACCACTAAGCAGCATAATGAAGCTGATGATAAGTGAAGTATTAAGCATTTTTTTTGATAGCTTAAGAAATATATCTCTGCCCGTAGCAGCTTCTACTATTTTTTTAAAATAAGGTGTAATTATTAAAGCATCAATACTTGATGGAATTAATGAAAAAACATTCATATAAAAAACATAAGAGGCAGCATCTTCAACATTTACAGATAACGATTTAACTATTATTTTATCAACAAATAATAAAAAATAATTTGCCATAGAGCATATCCAATACAGTAATGCTGTTTTAAAATCAACCGTTGTGTATTTAAATTTTGAAAAAGAAAATACTTCTAAATGCCGGTGAAAAAGTAAAAAGGTAACTAAAAGGCAAACCAAGAAATCAATTGCAAGCCATATATATATTACCTCTGTAAAATTTGATTGTTTTTTTAAAAAAAGAAAATACACACAAATAACCAGCAAGGGAAAAACCCTGCCCGATGTTACTACCGAAGATAGAATTACATTTCCTTTAGCTAAAAAAACCCTGCTCGAACTTAAAATTAAATAATCGCAAAGCGTTATTCCGGTAACTACCAATGGCAAAAAGAAAGGTTCTTTTGAAAAAGAAAAGTATAGTATTGCCAAGAAAGACAAGCTAAGCAGTACCGCAAAAGCGGTTATCAGCTCACTAAAATATACGTTGGTTGATTGCCTTTTAGTAGCATTAATATGTATTTTTTGAGATACCTGGTATATATCTAACCCCACTACCAATACAAAAAAATTAACAGCCGCCAAAATTATCCCAAAGGTAATATATGCAGAAGGTTTTAAAAATGAATAAGCTAAAATAGCAGTTAAGTACTTGCCTCCCATTGATACCCCCCGAAAGAAAAAAACAAACAACGAATCTAAAAAAGAGAACTTAGTATTTAACCTTAGTTTTTTCAGCATAAACTAATTTAAAAGTATTCCAAAACAGCAAAAGAGTAACCAGAAATAATATTTTACCTGTAAACAGTTTCCATAACCTGCCCATAATGAAAACATCACAAATGATAAAAAATATACTATATAATAGGCATATATCAATAAACGATAATCCATTTATTGATAATAACACCCTTTCAACTATAAAACGGAAAAACAATCCAAACAAAAAAAGTACCGCATAAAAGCTATTGGGAAAATAATGTAACAAAATAGCAGGAAACCCCATAGTGAACGTAACACCTTGCTGTAGCATCGCTTCAGCAAATTTCTGGTCAGTAACATCGTACATCAATAAATCTATTCCTTTCGGGAAGGAATCGCTTGTATTAGAAAATATATCACCCCAAGGATAAACGGGAAGATGGCTACTTTTATTAATCAGATCAACCCCATACCAAACATGCCCTTGTAAAGATAAAGCTCGAGAAATAATTAGATCAAACAAACTATCTAAATTCGCAGAATGCATCAATAAAAATCCGATGGAAACAATAATTAGCAGCACTATAAATATATATAAAAAAAAAGAAGCTACTTTTTTTATAAAAAAGGAATTATTAACTATTTTGAACTTTATTATTGCGTAACCTGCATAGAAAGCCAAGATAGCCCAAAATATAGCTGAAAATTTATCTCCCGACAAAACAATAAGAATAATAAATAAAATAAAAGGTATTACACGCTTACGCTCCGCCCCTTGTCCATAAACCAATCCATTTAATAAACCAATAAGACCGTGCGATAAAAAAATTAGTTTTATAAATGCTGGTGAATTATCAAAATAAGAAAACCTATCGGCACTTAATAAAGGTATGCCCTTATACAAAACAAACCCGAATATTAAACCAATATTGCAAAGGTTAGTTAACAAAAGAGACTTCTTCTGAAAATAGTAACTTTTTGTATTTTTGAAAATACGGGGAAATGCATTTCTACTACTTTGAAACAAAAAAAAACCGCAATAAAAAACACTCATTGCCGCTATTAACCTTAAAGCAGCTCCCGTGTGCTTACCATAATCATATTCTTCCGGAATATATGCTCCAAATTCAATATAGATAACAGATAAAATAGCCCAAATATGTAAAATATTAAACGGTAGAATTAACAAAACTATGCCTCGATTATGAGAAAATTCTTTGAGAAACGAGAATAACAAAAGCAATAAAAGAGTGATTTCTATAAATGGTAGAACCCAAGAATATGTTGGTATATATTCTCCAAAAAGAGCAATAATAAAAGTTGCCACAAATAATATGCCCGGTATTTTATAAAAAAAGAAAAAAAGGTTCTTATGTGGCATTATTCCATCTATAACTATAAAATTTTTCAAATAATATATTCGAAATAAGTAATAATTTCTTCAAAAATGCAACCTTTCATAGTTAACTACGAATTTCTATAATATTATTTCAGTTATAACAGTTCTTTCGAAACCATATTTAAAGCCGATGCAATTACCTGATGCATATCGTAATATTTATACTCGCCTAACCTTCCACCCATAATTACATTATGCAGCATTTCACTTTCTTTTCTGTATTGCAGAAATATTTTATTATTTTTTTCGTCATTTACAGGGTAATAGGGTTCTGTGTTAATGGTGCCGGTTTTAGGGTGCTCTTTGGTAACAATGGTAATACCTTCATCACCATTATTATCAAAGTGTTTGTGTTCAATTACCCTCGTGTAAGGGATTTTTGAAGAGGTATAGTTCATTACATAAATACCCTGATAGTTATTCATATTTAAAACATTGGTTTCAAATTCCAAACTCCGGTATTCAAGCTGCCCGTACTTATAATCGAAAAACTTGTCAATAGGCCCGGTGTACACGATTTTACGGGCAAGGCTGTTAAAATAATCTCTATTGCCAAAATAATCAGTTGCTAACCGAACCTCAATTCCTTTTAATAAATTAATGAAAATATCGGTGTACCCGTTGGCAGGCATTCCCTGAAATTTATCGTTGAAATAATTATTGTTGAATGTTAATCTTACGGGCAATCGTTTTATAATAGATTTAGGTAATTCATTACATTTTTTGCCCCATTGTTTTTCGGTATATCCTTTAATCAGCACCTCATATATATCGCTACCAACCATTGAAATGGCCTGTTCTTCTAAATTTGAGATAACTTCGGCATTACCCTTTTGTTCATTTATTTTATCAAGTACTAAGTTGGGGTCTTTAATCCCCCACAATTGATAAAAAGTATGCATATTAAAAGGCAAGTTATATAACCTGTCCTCATAATTAGCAACAGGGTTATACACAAACTGGTTAAAACTTGTAAACTTATTTATATAATTCCAAATTTTCTCATCGTTGGTATGAAATATATGAGGTCCGTATTTATGAACATTAATACCATGTACTCTTTCTGTGTACATATTGCCGCCAATATGGTTTCGTTTATCTATTACCAAACATGTTTTGCCACGCTTGGCAGCTTCATAGGCAAATACAGAGCCATAAATACCGGCTCCTACAATTAAATAATCATACATTACTTCAAACAAAATAATTTAACTAATAAGAAAACATTATTAAATAGATTCAATACACCCATAGTTATTTCTTAACCTCAAATGCCTGTGAATACTAAAGCCGTTTTTTGCAATACCTGCGGGGTCTAAATATCTTCCCACATAAATTCTGTCTCCATTTGCATCGGTATCACTACACCAAACAAAATCATTCTTCCATAAATATTCATTGCTGTGATAGTAATAAGCAAAAAATGTATAGGCACAAATTAATGCCGAAGGAAGGCTATTTAAGCCTGTTTCAGTGTTTACTTCTTTAGCTCTGCTTTCGTCAATTAATTCCTTTCTAATTAAAACCCAGTGATAATTTTCAAATCCTTTCTTAATAAAATCTTCCTTTACATACCAATCCTGATTATAGAAGCAAGGTTCTTTTTCATCAGGATTTAATCCGAAAAACTTTCTTAACTCCATTAAAGTTAGTATTGCTCCGTTTGCAGTAAACGGAACGGCTAATATGAGTATATGAGTAGCTTTATATTGCTGTAGCTCTCCTTCTGAATATGAAATGTTAGGGATTAAATCTTCTTTTAATGCTTTTGCAGAAAGATTAATTTTACTGGCAATTGAAGCAAGTTCCTCAACGCCAATAAAATTGCTACCCATAATTTCCTTTGCTCTGCTCTGTGATACCATCCTTAATTTTTTAAATGCTCTGCTGTTTCCATTCTTTCTAAATATTGTAAAGCCTTTTCATAAGTACTTATGTGCCCATGTTCTTTGTACTTTTCAATTTTATCAAATTCACTTTCCAACAACTGCTCTCTTTTTCCCCATGGCATTTGTTCAAACCATGTTGCTGTTGCCGGAGCATTGATAATATAAATAGATTTATCTAATTGCAACTCTTCAAGCACTTTTAAGAAAGTTAAAAAAGCCCTGTATTGATGGTAGTGTGTAGCTACCAAAATAATTTTATTCCACCCTCTTTGCAAACAAAGTTTTAATACTTCTTCTGCCTGCTGCCTTGTGTGTTGAGAGGTTAGCTCAAGAATAATTTTCGATTCATCAATACCGGTTGCCAAAATTTTTTTTCTGCATTGCTCAAAGGGGAAGCTGCCATAACCGGCATTATCTATTCCTCCTGAAAATATTAAAAAGTTTGCCCATCCGTTATTTACTAAGGTACAAGCTTTATTAATCCTTGTAAAACCATCCCCTTCCAATAATATAACAACGTCTGCCTTTTGCAGTTGCTGTGTATTTACAATTACCAAAAATTTCTCCTTGTCCGTCACACCTTACTGCTTAAAAATTATCCCAGAAAATTGGTTCGTTTTCGTCAATATCAATTTTGGCAGTTTTACCTACAACCACATTTTTGTATTTAGGTAAAATACCTAATGCAGGGCGTAATGCTGTAATATCTTCTGCTGTTATAACCTCACCTTTCTTTATAGAACGGGCAGCATATAAACCTCTGCGTTGCACAGTTACAGTTTCTGCTTCTTCTTCCACTACAAATTTTCTTGTGCTTCCCATTGCAGTTTCCAACTGGCGAATTCTTTGTATCATTTGTGTCATTTCTGCAACATCCATTGAATGTGGGTGGTCCGGTCCTTTGTCTTTTTTGTTTAATGTAAAATGTTTTTCAACTACGCAACCGCCTAAGGCAATGGAGCCAAGAATTACAACATCGCCTGCCGAGTGGTCTGAATATCCCGTAAGAATGTTAAAAGCACTTTGATATGTTTTCAATACATTGATATTGGCACTTTCTATCATGGAAGGATAGTTGGTAATACACTGTAGCAATATCAACTGGTTATTACCTGTTGCTTCAATAGTTCTAATGGCTTCATCAATTTCAGACATCGTAGCATCGCCTGTTGCCAATATCATTGGCATATTCTTTTTAGCAATATATTCCAGCATTTCCAGCCATGTTATTTCTCCTGAGCCTATTTTAATAAACGGAACTTTAAGCTGCTCGCATAAATCCACTGCTTCAAAATCGTATGGAGAGGTGGAAAAATCAATCCCAATACTATTGCAGTGTTCCATTATTGCTGCATGCCATTCACGGGGAAATTCTGCATCTTTAAATACTTCGTTTACCGGACGCCCCCAAGTACCATGTACCCCTTTTAATTGCATACGTGCAAAACCTTTACCCGATACAATTTTCTCGGAAATAAAACTTTGAAATTTTGCACAATCGGCACCTGCTTCTTTTGCAGCGTTACATAGTTCTTTTGCTTTTGTCAAACTATTATCAAAGTTAGCCCCTATCTCTGCAATGATATAAGCAGGATGACCATTACCAACTAACCGTTTACCAATTTTTATTTCTTTTGGAAATGCTTTATTCATATAATTTAATTTAAAATTCTTTAAGTGTTTTATATAAAATTTCTGCTTGCTGTTTAGCTTCCTCTATATTCCAATAATTAGTTTTTAATTGTAACATTCTCGGCTGTAAATATTCTGCATTAGGGCATAATCCTTTTTTATATTGCTGCCAAATACCGGGAATGTTTTGTACTTCATTCATAAATAGTGGTTCAAAATAAGAAAGCTTCCACGCAGCATAAAAACCGTCTCCGCCATTTTCTTTAAATAATTTTCTAAATCTATACCATTCCGTTTCGGGGTTATCAGTATTTAAAATTAAACTATAACTCCAGTATGAATTAGTGCAATGGTCAGGTGTATATTGCAGGGTTACTAAACTACTTCCTTTTATGGCTTCATGATATAGTTCAGCGGTTTTAATTCTTATATTAACCAGTTCTTGTGCACGTTCTAATTGCCCTAATACAACAGCAGCACAAACTTCACTCATTCTGTAATTGAAACCTAAAGCTACGTGGCGGCTGTAATTGGGGTCCTGTATATCATCTCTTGTAATTTTTCCTTGTTTTGCACTTACGCCTGCATAACCTAAGCTGCTAAACCTGCGTGCATTATTTGCCAATTCTTCACTATAGCAAGTTAGCATTCCTCCTTCGCCTGCTGTTAAATGCTTGCTTGCCTGAAAACTAAAACTTGCAAAATCGCCAAATTCTCCAACATATTTTCCTTTGTAGGTACCCAAAAAACATTCTGCGTTATCTTCTATTAAACCAATATTATACTCTTTACAAATAGCTTTAATTTCATCATATTCGGGCGAAAGCCCATATAAAGCAACTGTTATAATAGCTTTTGTTTTATTGGTAATTTTTTCTCTGATTGAAGCAGGGCTGATGTTGAAAGTTGCCCTATCCACATCGGCAAAAACGGGTATTGAATTATTTTGCAATACGGCTAATGCCGTACTGCTCATGGTTAGTGGCGGAACTATTACTTCATCGCCGAGCTTTACATTTAAAGCAGCCAACGCTGTATGCAATGTAGCTGTACCATTAATATGCCCAATAGCATAAGGTACATTAAATACTTTGGCAAAAGCAGCTTCCAGCTTATTGTTAAAGATGCTATTTTTTGAAGTTTGAAATGCATTGTCCAAGGCTTGCATGCAGTAAGCCTTTTCTACTGTTGAAATTCTTTCTATCATATAAAGTTGTTTTTATAATATTGTCCATCCACCATCTATAACAAAGTGTTGTCCTGTTATAAAGTTTGCGGCATTAAAAATGTATTTATTTAAATTTTACGTTTAATAATAATTAAGCATCGTACTATATTTATTTTACATACATATAGCTCCGTTTTTCATTTTGATTTATTGTTATTACATCAGGATATTTTTTCAGGAATTCAATAATATCTTTAAACATAAAACACCTTGCCTCTTGGTAAAGAGCGTCATAAATTTTAACAGCCATTTCATAATCGGCAGGTGTATCTATGGTTAATCTTATTTGAGAGAAATTTTTCCGGTTTGAAATATTGCCCATTTTAAAGGATAAAGTATTTCTGTGAAAATACTGTGTTACATGCTCCCGCTCAAAAGCATCGGCAGAATTGAGGTATGCTTTTTCTATTGCCTTAAAAGTAAAGACTTCTGTATCAAGCCCCTCAGGAAAAGAAGGAGGATTGTTATTGCAAGCAAAGTCTAAATTTTCAACTTCTAATAGTTCAATTACTTTATCGATAATTTCAGGGTCTTTAAAAGGGTCATCTGCGGTAACACGAACTATTGTGTTTGCTTTGCAAAATTTTGCTGCCCCGTAATATCTTGCTAAAACATCTTCCTCACTTCCTCTAAACACTTGAATTTTATTTTCGTGTGCCCATGTTTCAATCTCATCATCAGGTTTATTGGTAGTAGTGGCCACAATAATGTTGTCAATTTTTTTACAAAAAGTGAGCCTGTTTACAATATGCCATAATAACGGCTTACCGGCTAAGGGAGCAAATACTTTTGAGGGAAACCTTGTAGAGCCGGTGCGGGCCTGAATAATAGCAGTAGCCTTCATTTTATGCTTCTTTAAACATTGGGTCTAAATGTTCCCGAATTAAGTTTCTAATATCTTCAACTGTCAGCCATTCATCGTTTGTTCCCGAATTGTATTTGAACCCAATGGGAACTTCTGCTGCATTAAAAACCGATTTAAAATCTTTCATTTGCCAGTTAGGTACTTGTGGCAAAATAGCATAATATTTTCCTAAATCTACCGTTGTAAAAGAATCTGCTTCCGTTATCATTTCTTCGTGAATTTTTTCGCCCGGTCTTATACCAACCATTTCTTTTTTACTATTGGGGCTAATGGCATTAGCTACATCTAATATTTTATATGATGGAATTTTGGGTACAAATATTTCTCCTCCCCAATGATTATGTAAAGCATACAAAACCATATTAACGCCATCTTCCAAAGAAATATTAAATCTTGTCATTCTATCATCGGTTATTGGTAAAACACCTTCTTTTCTTTTACTAAGAAAAAAGGGAATAACAGAGCCTCTTGACCCCATTACATTGCCGTACCTCACAACTGAAAATTTTAATTTTCTTGCTCCCTTAATATTGTTGGCTGCTACAAAAAGTTTATCGGAGCAAAGTTTAGTTGCTCCATAAAGGTTAATAGGTGCTGCGGCTTTATCGGTGGATAAAGCAACAACATCGCTAACGCCACAATCCATTGCTGCATTAATTACATTTTCGGCACCCATTACATTAGTCATTATACACTCCATAGGGTTTGCCTCTGCCGCAGGCACTTGCTTTAATGCAGCAGCGTGTACAATAATCTCTACCCCTTCACATGCACGTTTTAACCTTGCACTATCTCTAACATCGCCAATAAAATACCTGATACATGGGTATTTGTGTTCAGGAAATTGTTGCGACATTTCGAATTGTTTCAATTCATCTCTGGAGTAAATAATTACCCTTCTTAATTCTGAATGATTTTTTAGTAAAGTTTCTACAAATTTTTTCCCGAAAGACCCTGTACCGCCTGTAATTAAAATGGATTTATTACTGAAATTAAGCATCTAATTAAATTGTATTTTTGATTATAAATATTTTTTTATTAACCCAATGGATAGGAAAGCAATATAAATAAATACACCTAATAATGAAAAAATTATACTTATTGTAGATACTTTATACTTTCCGTTCACCAACGGAAACTCCGGTTTATCTAAAATTTGTATTACCGGTGTTTGCTGGCTTAGTAGTATTTTACTGGTTTCTAAATTTTTCATTACTTCTGCATAAATAGTGGCGATTACCGTTTTATCTCTTACTGAAATTTCAGCAGCAACTATAGCAGGTTTCATTACGGGGTTTACATTCATTACCTGTGTTTCTGCTGCCTGATACGATTTATTATTGAGCAGGGCATACAAAGAATCTGCCCTTTTTTGTAAGCGGTTTACATTGGCTTGCGAAGTACCTGTTTTTAAAGTAACGTATAAAATTTTAGCCTCATTTACTACACGCTCGGTTAAATATTTTGAGAATTTTTCGTTCTTGCTGGTAACAGAAACCCTTATAAGCGAAGCTTTTTTTCTAACCCAATCTACACCTAAATAAGTTTTAACCACTTTACCGTAAATATCATTCAACACACTATCTTGTACCAAACTCATCTGCCCGTTAGCGGGTAATGCAGCAAAATTAATATTAGCTAATCTTTCTTTTTTAGCCCAACTTTGTTTTAGTTTGGTGAATTCTAAAAACAAATCTGCCAGTGTTTGGTTAGAAGTACTGTCCACTTTACTTAGCAATACTTTTTCTACGATGTTTTTTGATGGAATAATCTCTAACAAATTATCTCCTGCAAATAAAGTGCTTCCCATAGCACCGCCAATATCAAACCCAAAGCTGGAAGCCAGTCCGGCTAAACCACCTCCGCCCGCACTTTTTTCTTCTAAAATAAAAGTACAAGCAGCTGTGTATTTAGGACTTTGCATATAATAATAACCCAAGCCCAATAAACCACCTATTATACCGGCAATAAATAATTGCAGCCATTTGGTTTTTAAATATTTCCAAAAGGTTTTTATTTTATCCAACAACTCTTTTAGTGATATTTCATCGGAAGCAGGTTGTTGGATATTGTTTGAAATATTTTCCATTTATTTTTTAAACTATTTTTCTAACGAATTGAAGATAAAGTACTTTAAACAAATAAAGTTGTTTTATGGTGATTGTTAGTCTTCGACAGGCTCAGACTGACAAGGTTTGGTTTGTTTTGATCTTCGATAAACTCAGATTGACAGGCTCAGACTGACAACGTGTGGTTTGTTTTGATCTTCGATAAACTCAGACTGACAAACTCTGATTGACAAACTGATTGACAAGTCCGATTAGCCGCAGCCTGTCAGTCTGAGCTTGTCGAAGACCGTTGAGGCTGCGGCTTAACCTGATTTCCTTTTGCCAATCTTTTTATTTCATTCCAATCTTCAATAAAAAGAGCTTCTTTCTTTTTTCTGCTCCAACCTTTTAATACTTTTTCCCATGCTATTGCCTGATTGATATCAACAAAATGAGTATAATATTTTAAGGCCACCGGTCTTCTTTTAAATGTATAACTTTTGATATTAATACCTGCATTGTGTTGCTCTATTCTATTTTCTAAGTCATTGGTTACGCCTGTATAATAACTATTATCGCTGCACTGAACAATGTACACATAATAGTTATGGTTGAGTTTCATTTATTATTTTTTGTTTCCGATAAGGTTAGTCTTCGATAAACTCAGACTGACAACGTTTGGTTTGTTTTGATCTTCGATAAACTCAGATTGACAGGCTCAGACTGACAACGTGTGGTTTGTTTTAATCTTCGACAGGCTCAGACTGACAAGATCTGACTGACAAACGGGATTACTACTTGGTTAAATTAATAATACCAAATACTATGCTTGCCATACCTGCTAATGCACTGCCTATACCTATAATTTCTCCGGTACTCATTGGTTTACGTTCAGGTTTTAGCGGTATAAATACTTCCGAGCCGGGCTTTAATTTAGGATAGCTGCGGAAAAACAAAAAACTATGCGATTTTTTTACTTCTCCATTAGGATATTGTACAAATACCCTTCGTCTGGCAGCATTGGGTAAAAAGCCGCCCGATTCACTAATGGCATCTTTAAACGAAAGGTCACTATTAAAATTTACTTTACGGGGAACATATACACCGCCAATGGTTTGCACTGTTCCTTTATATTGTGGTATTTTTAATATATCTCCTTCTTCTAATTTAATATCATCTAATCCATGCGGTGTTACTAAAGCTTTTTCGAGTCGGATATTTACAATTTGCCGAGGCGTTTTTATTTCGGCATAAAAAATATCTTTGGTAGTAGAATCTTTGTTTTGAGAAGTAGTGTAATAAGCTTTACTTTCTGCCAGTTGCCTTTCTAAATTATCTCTATAGGAATTTCTTAATAAAATTGCCGAACTAACATAGGCACTTGATTTTAAGCCTCCTGCACGAATAATTAAATCCGTTAAAGTTTCGGCATTGTTTTGCAGGATATATTTTCCGGGATATTGCACTTCTCCTTGTATATTAACAATTTTTTGGTCAATATATAAAGGGTCTTTTCTTACTGTAATTACATCAAAAGGTCTTAATACGGTTTTTCTGCTGTTGTATTCGTCTAAAGAAAAAGATTCTACAATGGCATAGGCATTAGAATCTACACCCATACTTGTTTTTATTCTTCTTGCAATTTCTATTTTTTTATCGGTTGCCCCATCTTTTAGCCCGCCTGCAATAATAAGGGCATCTTGCAGTTTCATACTGTCTGCATAATCATAACTGCCGGGTGTGTTTACTTCGCCTTGTACCGATATATTATAATTTTCTTGCAATTCAAAAATAGAATATATTTTAATGCTGTCTTCTCTTTTTAAATCAATATCGCTTTTACCGTTTATTATATCGGCTACATTAAAATCAATAGATTGCGGCGTAAAATTATCTTGTAATCTCTTTATTAAACCTCTTTTTAAATAAGCTTCTTCTTTTAAACCTGCTTTGGCAATAAGCTGGCTTAATTTAGAAGTACCGTTATTATTTAAAGCATAATTGCCGGGATGAAATACCGAGCCGTTAATAGATACTCTGTTGGTAAAACGATTGGTAATACTATCAACAATAACCATGTCTCCGCTTTTTAATTCAAAAGAAGAATAGTCGTTTTTAGTAACGTTAATAATTTCTTTCTCTTTATCGCCCATTCTTGTTACGGTAAAAAATTCTTTATAAGCACCATCGGCAAAACCGCCGGCAAAATCTATAACCGAACCTAATGTTTCGCCGTTTTTGGTTTCGTAAATAGCTTTACGTTTTACGGCACCGGCTAATTCAACTCGTTTAGTGTAAGGGTTTACTTTAATTATATCATCATCTTCCAATCTTCTGTTATTGGTTAAATTTCCCTTTAATAAAAAATCATATAAGTCAAAAGTTACAATTCTTTTTCCGTTGCGAATTAAATCTATACTTCTAAATGAGCCGTTATCATTTGGTCCGCCCGAAACATATAATGCATTGGCAATAGAAGATAACGAACTTAAAAAGTAAGTACCGGGTTTGGTTATTTCGCCAATTAAGATAACCCGAATGGTTCTTATTTGTCCTAATGAAACCTGTACCGACGTTTTGCCTGTTAATATTTCGGGATATACTTTAGAAAGTGATTGCGTTATTTTTTTCTGAGCATCATCAAAAGTTAAACCTGTTACTTTTAAAGGACTAACATAAGGAATACGAACAAAGCCTTCTTCATTAACTTTTAAATTAAATTTAGCATCAGAATAACCAAAAACATCAACGGCAATTATATCGTCCACACCTAACACATAATTGCGTGGCGTGGGAATTTTAAGATTGGGCTCGAAGGTTAAATTACTGTTGCTAAATAATTCTGCACCAAATATTTTTGATTTAATGGGTATTTTAGATTGAATAATATCTTGCTCGATAACTTTTTGTCTTGAAGCTAAAGTATCTGCAATAGATTTAGCCGAACTATTACTCGTACTTGATGAAGTTGAATTTAAATTATTGATTCTTGTACGCAGTTTGGCAATTTGGTCGGCCGATAAGCCTTTTTCTTTGGCTTTGGCTTCTAATTCGGCATCGCTTAATCCGGTAAGTTTTGCCTGTGCCATAAATTGTTGTAACTGCTCATCAGTAAGAGCATCTATATTCACACTTGCCTGAGCAAAACCCGTTACCGTTACAATAAGGAAAATAAGAAAGAGTTTTAAAAATTTCATTTATGCAATTTTTTCTTTATAAAATTTAATAGCACAGTTATTAGAAGCGGCAGTGGCGATATAAAAAAACTTCTGTATGGTAATATAAGACCGATTAATTTTTTAAATTTTTCCTGCGGATATATAGCCGTATAACCAAAAAATAAAACAAAGAGTAATGTATTAAAGATACTAATTATAATTAATATCTTTGTCAGCCAACTTGGGTTTATTAAATAACTTATCAGTGAATTAATAATACCAAACAAAACGATGAAAAATAAATTATATAAAAACCAAAGATGCCCCTCTTCATCATTTTGTATGTACATTTTATAAATAAAGCTCCTGCCAAATAAATAAAATACCGCAAGGAGTAACAAAATTGCTATAGCAATAATTTTTATTTTTTTAGTTTTAAAAACAATACCCATAAGGCAAAAATTACGGCGTACATAATTAATTTAAACACGTAATGGTGTGCTACTTCAATTAAATTAAACCTGTCAATATTCATTAAAGCTATAAAATAGCAACGCAATACATTAGCAACATATATAATAACCGAACCTGCTAAAACATAAATAAGTGTTTTTATTATTCCCGCAGGAAAGCAAAACAAAAAAGAAATATATAAAATATACAATTCAAGCCCGTTGCAAGCATCTGCAATACCAATGATTTTTCGGTTATCTTTTAAAATAATATCAGAGGTAGTTTCTTCACCGGTTAATTTATCTACACCTACTCTATGTTCTACTAAAAAAGTATTTTGCGGAAATTTCCATTTTAATAATTGCACTGTACCCCAACTTGTGGCGTTTCTTAATGGTGTATCAGGCGTTTTTAATGGAAATAAAATAAAAGTGTATAACAATTTCCAAACAATAAAAATTACCAATGCTCTTTTAAGAAAGGTTTGTACTTCGGTTGGTATTTCTACCCAAGTTTTTTTTATTTCTGTTACAAGATTCAACACACTAATTATTTCTTTCTATTAAAACAGTTGCATAAGCTATTAAGCCTTCTTCTCTGCCTACAAAACCCATTTTTTCTGTTGTGGTTGCTTTAATGGAAACATCATTCACTTCAACTTTACAAATAACTGCAATAGCTTGCTGCATTTGCTCTATATAAGGTTTTATTTTAGGTGATTCTAAACAAAGTGAGGAATCAATGTTTACAATATTGTAACCTTCTTGCTGTATCAATTCAACCGTTTTTTTCAATAAAATTTTGCTGTCTATATTTTTAAATTCGTTGGAAGTATCGGGAAAATGTTTGCCAATATCTCCCAAACAAGCTGCACCTAATAAAGCATCGCAAATGGCATGTAATAAAACATCGGCATCGCTGTGCCCTAAAGCTCCTTTGGTGTGTGGAATTTTTATTCCGCCAATCCACAAATCTCTGCCTTCCGTTAATTGATGAAAATCTATACCAAAACCAATTCTGAGCTTCGTCATTATTTTAGTAAGCTGCTTTGCTTCCATCTAAATCAAAACTTATACCTAACCTTAAAGTGTTAGATAAAGGATTGCGGGTAATACCATTACCCGATGGAACCAAGTATGATAAATTCACTCCTAAAAAATCGTATTTTAAACCTGCACCTACCGAAAAAAACGGGTTGCGACCACTGCTTTTATCTTGATAAAAATAACCTGCTCTTAATGCAAATTTATTATCATACCAAAATTCTGCACCTAATGATGCTTGTATGCTTGCAGTTAAACTTGTGCCATCTCCAAAAGATTTAAACCAACTACTCATTACGCTTTGGTTTCTGTAATCTGCCAATAAAGTTGAATCGGTAGTGGTATTGCCTGTTGCCTGCGGTGCTGCAGGTACTAAAAGTTTATTTAGGTCTAACGCAAAAGTTATTTTACTGCTTTCATTAATTACCGATGTGTAAGCTGCTCCAATACCAAAATTTGCGGGAATAAAATCTTTGTTTTTGGCATCGCTGGTGTAACCAATTTTGGTTCCTAAATTAGATAAAGCAATTCCCCAAGAAAAACCATGCCCGTCGCTTTGTATGCCGTTGTAATACAAGCCTAAATCGGCAGCAATGGAAGTTCCTGCTTTATATACTACGCCGCTATTATTTACATCGCCACTGGCTAAAGATGAATTAATATATCGGGCAGCAATGCCTAAAGCAAGATTGTCGGATAATTTAATGGAATAACCTGCATCAAAAGCAAACTCTCTGGGTCTGTATGAACTTAATGTATTGCCTGAATAATCTGTAAACTGAATATTTCCCAAACTAAAATAACGTAGTGATGCAGAGATAGCTTGATTATCATCTAATTTATAATAACCTGAAAGGCTTGCCAAATACACATCATTCAAACCTAAATCTTTTAACCAAGGTGTGTAGTTTAAACCAATGCCTGAATTGTTTTTATTGAAAGGAGTTTTAGCAATATTCCAGTAAGAAGCATTTACATCGGGCAAGGTTGCAATACCTGCATCGCCCATAGCACCGCCTCTTGCATCGGGATTAATACGCAGAAAAGGAACGGCAGTTGTTACAATGTTTACACTTTGTTGTGCTTGTATATAAACAGCACTGCAAAACATACTAACAAATACAAAAGTTAGTTTAAAAAATCTATTTGTCATAGCAGAAAGTTGAATGATTGAATTTTAAGTAACCGTAAAATTTTGGAGTAGAAATTAAATCATTCAAACTATTTAGTGTAAGTACAACTGCTGTGTTAATGCAGCAGTTTGGTTATTTGTTTGTACAATAATACGATAAATATAATTACCCTGCAAGGCTTTCCTTCCGCCGGCAGTTGTTCCGTCCCATTCAAAATCAATACTTCTATTGCCCGCATTATTAATCAGCTTGCTAAAACTTTGTACCAATGCACCATTAAAATTGTAAATATTCAGTTGCACGTTTAAATCAACATCAGGTTGATTATGCTCAAAAGAAAATGTTGTTTTATTGGTAAACGGATTGGGATAATTATATAAATTCTTAATAACTAATTTTTCTTGCTTGGAAACTTTGAAATGAATGGTTGCTTCGTTTGAATTGTTTACAACATCCCAAGCTTTAATTTTTATGGAGTGAACACCTTCGGAAAAAACAGGTAATTGATAAGTTACCGTTCCTTGCCGATAGTTATTTAATGCTGCTTCGTAATAATTATTTAATACAATTAGATTTCTTTCATCATTATCTATTACGGCAGTTATATCGTGTCCAATTCCTAAACCTGTTGTATTAATTCCTGAAGTATCTGCCAACTTTACCAACAACAATGGTGTTTCGTTGGTTAAACCTCCATCTTTAAAATTATAATCGTTAAAATAAATTTTAATATCGGGTCCAACATTATCGGTATTAATATTTAATGATGTGTTTCCTATTTTAAAATTGGTTGAAACCCCTGCTGCATCTGTATTTCCGTTATCGGCATATAAACTTAATTTGCCATTTCCAACATTGTAATTAATATCTTTTGGCACTACAAAAGAAAAACTGAATTTTCCGTTAGTTACCGTTGCTTTCCCTTTATAAATAATATTGGTTTGCTGACTGAAAGTTGTTACGGGACTTGCCGGGTCGTTTCCTAAAGTTGAAACCATTTGCGGTTTATCAAATAAGGTTGGGTAAACAGTTCCATTAAAATTGTTTAATATATTTCCTGAAACATCTGTAACGCTACCGGCCAATGTGTATTTATCTAATGCTTTTAGCGTATCGCTTCCTAAAACAAAATGATTATTAATACTATCTAATCGTATTTTATATTTAGGAAAAGCAAGCTTCATGGCAGGGTCTCCCAAAAGTGTAAACTTCCTATTATTTAATACATCTGCCGAAGTTTGATAGGTATAATTTTTTGCTTGTTTTACTGCATCGCCTAAGGTTAAATAATTGCCGTTTGCATTGGCAGTAAAAGCAGTTTTTATATAATTATCATTCATTATAGCATTGCTGTTGGCAAACACAGGTCTGGTGGTTGTCATTAATGCAATAGCACCGGTACTATCATTATATAATAAACTTCCGCCTAAAGAATTTTTAGAAGGGTCATCGTAAGGTGCAAAATCGCAAGTGGCCGTAATAAATAAAGGCAGCTTAGTGCTGTTGTGAAACTGTTTGGTTTCATCTGCACCCAAAACTGCCTCATCGGCTAACTGCCTATAACCTCCGTGGCCATTATAATTAAATAAGAAAATACCGTTTGAAATTTTGCTCACAATAGCCGAATTGACACTTGGATAACGTGCTCCGCCGCTCCCACTCACAAGTGGGAAAGCGTCTAAATAGAATTTGGTGATATTAAAGTTAGGATAAGACAACGCTGCATCTGAAGAGTTTAACTCGGCATCATACAGGTGTGTATCATTGTCTTTATCATCCGCTACAAATATGCACTCGTTCTTCCAATTACCCAAATAATTATTAATATGATAATTGACAATCTTTTGTACCATTATCGCTGCTTCACTTTTATTTTTTGCAGGCAATCTTCCAATACCCACATTTAATATGTTGTGGGTTGATGATGTTGTTGCGGTGTTTATATTATCGCTATCATTTATTAATCCAAAAAAATCGTCTGAAACATAAGTAGATAAAGGATCTAAAGCGTTGGTACTTTCATAAGAAGGAACAAAATTGGTGTTGTTGGCCACTCTGTTTTTATAATCGTACGATGCTGCACCAAACAGTAAAAGATATTTTGGTTTTTTGGTTGAATCTGAGCCTGCTTTATCGTA
>JAFDXH010000008.1 GCA_018268075.1 Bacteroidota bacterium
ATTGTTTTGCTATTTTCGCATATCCATTTTTATTTTTTATTAAATATCTACGGTACGGTATAAAAGTTGTCATTGAAATACATTCTTTACAGAAAAGTTTTCTTTGATCAAATAAATAGAGTAAGCATGAAAATTAATAATGAAACGAAGATTGGTGTATTGGCTGTTGTGGGAATTGCCTTACTGGTATTGGGTCTTAGTTTTTTAAAAGGTAAAAATCTTTTTAAAAAAGAAACCCATTTATATGCAAGGTATCAGGATGTGCAGGGGTTAAATAAATCGAACCCTGTAGTGATCAATGGAATGCAGGTAGGGCGAATAGCAAACCTGGATGGTGGAGCAAGTATGAAGAGTATTTTAGTGACCATTACCCTGTACAAAGACATAGACATTCCTAAAAATTCTTTAGCAGTTATCAATCCCAATCTTTTGGGAAGTCCCTCCATGGAAATACAATTAGGGAGTGGAGGAAATTACTTAAAAAGTGGAGATACACTTATGACCACCCTTACAAGTGGTGCATTTGACCAAGCATTGAAATTGATAAACCCTGTATTATATGAGGTAAAAAATGCCGTAACCTCTTTAGATTCTGTATTGGGTATTGTTACCAATGTTTTTGACCCTACTACTAAAAATAATATAAAAGATATCGTTGCAAATTTAAATACGGTTACAGCATCCTTTGCTGTATCTGCCCATTCCTTGCAGAGCATGCTGGATGTACAACAAGGCGCCTTGTCTCATTCTTTAAACAATGTAAATACATTTACTTCCAATTTAAATACTAACAATGCCAAATTTAATGACATAGTAGAAAATGCAAGAACTGCTTCGTCGAAATTTGCAAGTATAGATTTGAATAAATCGCTCGATAGCCTCAATGTGGCTATTAATAAATTTAAAGAGGGAGCAGAAAAAATCAATAGCAGAGATGGATCTCTCGGCCTGTTGCTGAATGATAAATCATTGTACAATAATCTTACAAGTACTACCAATAAAATAAATATTTTGTTAGATGATATTCGAGTGCATCCCAAGCGCTATGTGAATATTTCTGTGTTTGGAAAAAAGGATAAAGGGAACTATATAACAGCACCTTTAATTGATGATACCCTTAAGGTGATAAAATAATATGCGTTTTATAAAACTATATTTATCACTTTTATTGATAATTGCCTCCTTAGTTTCTGTTGCACAAACTCAGCCCTCAGATACTACTGCAACAAGGGAATTTGAAATTATTCGCGGCCCCAGCATGCGGTCTATAAAAATAGATTCATTAACTACCTTACAAACAATTGCCGGCGGTGCTATCATTAAGCAAAAGGGAACTATTTTTAAAAGCGATAGCTTGGTTATCAATCCGGTTACCCACATTGTAGAAGCATTTGGTAATGTGGAAATAAATCAAGGCGATACTTTATTTACCTATGGGCAATACTTGAAATATCTTGGTGTAGAGAAGATGGCTTACATGAAAAAAAATGTAAAACTTACAGACCGGAAAAGCACTCTTTTTACCCAAGACCTGGATTACAATCTTAGCTCCGGCATCGGTAATTTTTATAATGGTGGAAAAGTAATAGAAGGCAAAAATATTATTACAAGTGTGAACGGAACTTATTATGCCGATACCAAGGATGTTTACTTTAAGAAAGATGTAAGGGCAGATGGGCCCAAAAACAAGATAAGGGCAGACTCTTTGCTCTATAATATGCAGACAAAAATTGCCAATTTCATCAGCCAGACCAACATTAAAAATGCAGATGTGGAGATTAATACCACTCAAGGGTCTTATGACCTGAATACCAATAATTCCTACTTCACCAGCCGAACTACGGTAAAGGATAGTAGTGGCCGCATATATGTAGCCAATAGCATGGCTATGGAGGACAAGTCGGGTAATGCACAAATGGAAGGAAATGCAGTGGTAATAGACACTGCAAACAATTTTGTAATATTAGCTAATCAGATTTTTTTAAATAAGAAGAACAATTCTTTTTTGGCTACCCGCAACCCAGTGTTGATCATTAAGCAAAAGGATGATAGTACCTATATAGCAGCCGATACCATCTATTCGGGAATCAATCTAAAGGTAGAAACCAACGACATAAATATTATAAACGATAGCGCAGCTGGGAAATCGATAGCTCAGGGTAAATTGATTAAATCAATTTCTATAAATGATTCTGCAGACCTTAAAAACAGATTTTCTAATGATTCAACTTTAAATAAAACAGATTCTATTTCTATTAATAGGGCAACTGTCATTTTGGACACAACGAAAAAATTTGAGCCATTAAAAATTAAAAAAGATTCCATATTAATTAATGCAGAGCCACCGGAAAATTTAGGTGTAAAAGATTCTTTATTAAAAAGAGATACAACAATTTATTCTGATACTACCACCAAAGTTCATAAGCATCAGGATACTTTGAAAATAAAACCTGAAAATGATTCTACACTAAGATATTTTATCGCCTTTCACCATGTACGCATTTTTAACGATTCATTGCAAAGTGTATGCGACAGCCTATTTTTATCAGCCAAGGATTCTGTTTTTAGATTGTATAAAGAACCTGTGGTATGGAGTGGACATAGTCAGGTATCGGGCGACACCATATTTTTATTTACTAAGGATAAAAAGCCATTCAGATTTTATGCCTTTAACAATAGCATGGTTATCAATAGAACCTATGAAGGCTTTTATAATCAGGTATCTGGCAAAACCACCAACGGATATTTTATAGATGGCAAAATTGATTATGCCCGTGTAAGAGGCTCGCAGGCAGAAAGTATTTGGTATATGCAAAATGATGATAGTGCGTATGTAGGTATGAACCATACCACAGGCGATGTACTGGATCTCTATTTCAAAAAACAGGAATTAAAAAAAGTGCTTTACATAAATGATATAAAGGGAACGCTTTACCCTATGAATCAGATACCCGCCGATCAAAAACGCTTAAAAGGTTTTAATTGGCTAGACTCCAGAAGGCCAAAGAATAAATTGGAATTATTTGAATAAAATTTTTAACCAGGAATACGGATATTGGATTTTGGAAAAATGGCAGCAAGAATGATGACCAGAGAACCCGCAATTAACAAAACAAATCCATATTTTACCTGAGGGCAAATAGTATTATAGCATGAGGTAAATAAAATGTATGTCTTGATAAGATAAGCAATATTTAAAGCAGCAAAAAAGAGCGCAGTTCTCTTTGCCCATAGCCTGTCAATTAAAATGCATAGAGCCGAAACTACTGCCACAAATACAAAGATTATTGCTGGCTTGCCGTAAACATTTTGCTCCGAAAAAAATCCCGTAAAATTTTTATTTATATCAGGATAAAAGGTCCATGGGAGAAAACAGGAAATGATTAAAAGCGCACATCCGGAAAGGCCAATAAATTTATAGAATTTCATATTTCATTAAGGTTAACCACAATATTAAAGCATAAAAATTAAATAGTACCTATTATCCTTTAAGGTATCCAAGTCTGATTTCACTAATAAATATTAATGGGGTAGTTTAATTAATAAATGAGGGCGGGAAGCCCTTCAGCCTTTATTTCTTCCATCGGATTTTCCCGTTCGCGAAAATCTTTATAAACAGGATAGGCATTCATTGAAAGGCTTGGTATTTGATAAGTTGCCAATTTGCTAATTTCTGCTTCTCCTAACCCTACGCTTATCCATTCCGCTGCTTCCTTTTCTGGCAAGATTAAAGGCATTCTTAATTTAGTGTTATGAATTTGTGCCATCAGTTTATTGGCCGCAGTAGTCACTATTGCAAAGGTTTCTATTGTCTCACCGGTTTCTTTATCAGTCCATGGTTGCCATACGCCCGCCATCAAAAAAAAGTTGCCCTTAGCAGGCTTAATGAAATAAGGATATTTTAAGGTAGCTTTTAAAATTTTACCAGACTTGCCTATTTGAGGCACATGCCGCCATTCATAAAAGCCGCTTGACAAAACAATACACCGGCGCCTTAAGGCTGAATCACGAAACATTTTATGTGGGGCTAGCAACTCTTCACCGATTGCATTTAAAGTAATAACTGCTGTATGAAATTTTCCCTTTTCATCTTTATAGCCCTCCCTGTACTTTTTAACGGCTTCTCGGTCTTTTAAATAAAAAGGAAGAAAGCCCCATTCCATTTTTACCATCTCCCAATCGCCATTCATAGTGGGTTTTATTACAGGCCAATTGGAATATTCAAATCCGGATTGCACCGCAATACTCAGGTCCTCAAAAGGATACTGATGCTCCAATTCCTTAAGGCGTATAAAGTCATTATATTTTATTTTTACTCCATTATAGTAACACATAAAGTAAATTTACATCGCATTCTTGTATCTACCATTGTACAATTTTTAACCAGCACAACCTAAATTTTTTGTATTTGCTTTCCCTTTAATTATGAAAAAAATATTTTTTGCCATTGTTCTGTCTTTTTCTGCTCTGATATTAAATGCACAAAAACCATTGCATTATTATATTCGACCTTTAATTGGTACAGATAAAATGGGACATACCTTTCCGGGTGCCACCGTACCCTTTGGGGCTGTACAATTGAGTCCTGAAACAGATACAATTCCATACGAACAAAATGGGAAGTACAATCCGGATGTGTATAAATATTGTGCAGGCTATCAATATGGTGATAAAACTATTGTTGGCTTTAGCCACACGCATCTGAGTGGTACGGGGCATTCAGATCTGGGCGATTTTCTAATAATGCCTACTACCGGAAAACTTCTTTTGAATCCAGGTACAGCCGAACATCCAGAATCAGGCTATCGCTCTTCTTTTTCTCATAAAAATGAAATAGCATCAGCCAATTATTATAAAGTATTGTTAGACGATTATCATATTCTGGCAGAACTAACTACCAGTAAAAGGGTAGGCTTTCATCAATATACATTTCCGCAAACAGATGAGGCTCATATCATACTTGACCTCATGAGTAATATTTACAATTATCCTGACAAGAATGTGTGGACATATATTAGTGTTATCAACGATTCTCTCATTACAGGTTATAGACAAACCTCCGGTTGGGCACGCACCAGAACTGAATATTTCGCATTATCATTTTCCAAGCCGTTTATTTCCTATGGCGATGAAAAATATGATGGAAGAGAAGTCTATCGTGGCTTTTGGGGAAAATTTGATCAACGAAAAAATTTCCCTTCACTTGCAGGAAGAAAACTGCGTCTATACTTTAATTTTAAAACAAAAGAAGGCGAAAAGATAAAATTAAAATTGGCGCTTTCGGCAGTTAGCCAAAAAAATGCATTAGAAAATTTAAATAAAGAAATACCCAACTGGAATTTTGATCAGGTAAAAAAGAATGGTGAAAGGGAATGGGAAAAAGAGTTACAAAAAATTGAAATAAATACACTTAACGAAGAGGATAAAATAAGTTTTTACACGGCCATGTACCATGCATTTATTAATCCTACATTATATACCGATGTGAATGGTGAATATCGTGGCCTGGATCAGAATATTCATAAGGCCAATGGATTTACTAATTACACTACTTTTTCACTTTGGGATACACATAGGGCCTTGCATCCATTATTTAATATTGTTCAACCGGCGCGCAATGCAGACATGGTAGCCTCCATGTTGGCCCATTATGATCAAAGCGTGATGAAAATGCTCCCCATCTGGAGTACACACGCCAATGAAACCTGGTGCATGAGTGGATATCACAGTGTATCAGTAATTGCAGATGCAATTTTAAAAGGTGTGTACAAGGGCAATAAAGCTAAAGCTCTGGAGGCATGCATTACTACAGCTACACATAGAAGCTACGAAGGCCTAAGCGCATACATGAGCAATGGATATATACCTTGCGACAGCAATGGCACCTCGGTAAGCAGTACATTAGAATATGCTTACGACGATTGGTGTATTGCACAGTTGGCCAAAAAACTGAAGAACACCGGCGTTTACAACACCTTTATCAAGCGCTCGCAAAATTGGAAGAATGTTTTTGATCCATCTATTAGGTTTATGAGGCCACGCCATGCAGATGGAAGTTTTAGAAAAAATTTTGATGTACTAAGTACCAATGGCCAAGGATTTATAGAGGGCAACGCATGGAACTACAGTTTATATGTTCCTCACAATCCTGAGCAATTAATTTCAATGAGTGGGGGCAAAAAAGATTTTGAACGCCACCTTGATTCTTTATTCACCATGCACCTCCCAGATGAATTTTTTGCAGAAACAGAAGATATTACCAGAGATGGAATAATTGGAAATTATGTACACGGTAATGAACCGGCGCACCATGCAGTGTATCTGTATAACTATGCTGCCACCCCTTGGAAAACCCAATATTGGGTTCGGTATATTTTAAATAAAATGTACAAGCCATCCCCTGATGGCCTCGGTGGAAACGATGATTGCGGCCAGATGAGTGCTTGGTATATCTTGAGCGAATTAGGTTTTTATCCTATAGCACCCGGCTCTGACAAATATGATTTGGGAAGTCCGGGAATTGTAAATGCTACACTTAATTTAGATAATGGAAAAAAATTTAAAATCATTGCACATAGTCAGAAAGAAAAAAATGTGTATGTGCAAAAAGTACTGCTGAATGGAAAACAGTTAAATCAAACCTTCATCACCTACAAGGATATAATGAATGGTGGCACACTAGAATTTTTTATGACAGACCAACCTAATAAATATTAATCAAACTACTTACTGATGAACAATTTGAACCGAACTATTATAGTATTAATATTAGCCTTTTTTGTCTCAACAAAGCAGCAGGCTCAGGCACAGCAGGTACAATATGCCCGTGGAATTGTCAACACATTGGCATCTGATGCATACAAAGGAAGAGGTTATGTACATGGCGGCGATAAATTGGCTGCCGATTATATATCCGCACTTTTTAAAAAGGATGGACTAATTCCCCTTAATGGTAAATCCTTTTTTCAGCCATATAATCTTTCAGCAAATATTTTCCCCGGAAATATGAAGGTGGTTTTAAATCACGAACTTTTAGTTCCAGGTAAGGATTATCTGGTGGATGCATCCTCGCCTTCTGTAAAAGGAAATTATAAAGTAATTACCGCTACTGTTGATGACATAATTATTCCGGAAAATCTTTTAACCCTGCAATCCAAAGCAAAAGGAAAATTTATACTCTGTGATATCAGGGAATTAAAATCTGCACCAAGTATGCAAGCCATCAATAAATTTATTGATCAAATTAAAAATGACCCCGATTTAGATTGCAAGGGATTGATCCTGATTACGAATGATAAACTTACTTGGACTACCGAGCCTTTTCAATCTGCCAGAACAGTGATTACCATCAACAAGAAAGATTTAAATGCTGCAGAAATAAAACAAATTGAGGTAAATATAGAGGCTACCTTTTTGCCAAAATATACCACACAAAATGTGGCCGGTATGGTCAAAGGAACTTCTAATACAGATTCAATAATTGTACTTACTGCCCACTACGATCATCTTGGCGAAATGGGGAAAGGGGTAATTTTCCATGGCGCTAATGATAATGCAAGTGGAACCGCTATGCTATTGTGTTTCGCCCAATATTATGCCTCGCATCGCCCGGAATATAATACCGTTTTTATCGCCTTCTCTGGTGAAGAGATTGGATTATTGGGTTCAAAAGCTTTTGTTGACAATCCTTTAATCAATCTCAACAAAATAAAATTCCTCATCAACTTTGATCTTGCAGGCACTGGCGATGAAGGAATAAAAGTAGTGGATGGCACTGTCTATAAAAAGCAATTCGATATTTTGGATAGCTTGAACACGGAATATAAATTATTACCGAAAGTAGAAATAAGAGGCGAAGCCTGCATTAGTGATCATTGCAGGTTTTATGCTAAAGGGGTGCCCTCATTTTTTATATACACCCTTGGGGGCATTGCAGCATATCATGATATATATGACAGGGCCGGAACTTTGCCCCTAACTCAATTTCAGAACTATTTTGATTTGATGGTAAAATTTATTGCAAGGTTATAAAAAGGCGCTGGATATATTCCTTCGTATAATCACACCATATAGATTCAACAAAAAATATTTTTATGTTCCTACCCATTATGGATTCTCAGCAGTTTTCTCCTGCGCCAATGTAGCATCATCCGGCATAGATTGCATATCCCGATCTAAAGAATACAAAGACTCACCGGAAGCATTAGCACCCCCTGCAATTTTAAGTTTATCTAACATATTCATCACCATAGTTTCCTCTTCAGTCTGCTCTTTCACAAACCATTGAATAAAATTCCATGTAGCCCAATCACTTTCATCAAAACTCAATTTTACAATTTTATATATGGCTTCTGTGTTATCCACTTCTGACTGAAAAGTTTTTTCAAAACAATCCTGAACGTTCTTAGGGTTGGCAGGGGGCGCCGGAATAGCCGACACGGTTACCTTAGCCCCCCTTTCTAAAATATATTCCAGAATTTTCATCATGTGATTACGCTCCTCATTTGCATGGCGAAATAAAAAATTGGCAATCCCATCATACCCTGCTTCTGCTGCCCATGCGGCATAAGACAAATAGATTTGGGCAGCATGCGCCTCCTTAGTCATCTGGTTGTTGAGTGCAGCACAAATAGTTTTACTTAATCTGTTCGTATTCATATTGAAATGTTTTAAAATAAAATTTTAAGGGAAAAATGGAACTCTTACACTTTACAACAAAACCTATTTCTTGATGATTATAAATATTTTTTAATTCACCATTATTTCTCTTTTAGAAATTTATAGAGCACATACATTGTGCCAACTTATACATAGATGAATTATAAATCAGTCTAAACTTACATGGTATATTGCCGATAATATAGATGTTTAGCCCAATGACCATAGGACTATTATCAGAGTACAATCGATATTAAAGCCAACAAAGGATAGCTGCTAATTTTAACGATCGAAATTAATTGCTTTGCCATTCGTTATTTTTCCGATCCATATCCGGCAAAACTTTATCAGGGTCCAAAATTACTTTCTCTATCTTTTTTGTAGATGGAAACTTATAAGCCCATTGAGTATTTCGTTGCCATATCTCCACAGGTAATTGAATAGTGGTTTCCTTGCCACCAGTCTCTACTATTTTTAGAATAACAGGCAAAATCATTTTACCCTTATTCTCTATTACAATCACTACTCCTTTTGCAGGGTTATTATCAGCATAATTAACTGAAGCGATTGCCTGATCTAATTTCCAGGTAGTAAAGAACCATTCTTTCCAAAACCAGCTCAGATCTTCACCGGTACCATTGTTTATTGAATTAAAAAAGTCGTAGGGTGTGGGATGTTTAAAAGCCCAGTCTTCTGTATATTTTCTGAAAGCATAATCAAATCGCTCTTTACCTACAATTGTATTCCGCAGCATAAGCAGCCCATAGGCAGTTTTGCCATAATATTGATAATGCTCCTTTTGAACCATAGCATCAGAGGGAGTCATCAGGGGGTCTTTATGATTCATGAAGTCCTCATAATCCATAGAAGCAAAATAGTTTGTGTTTAATATCGCAGGCGCATTCTTGTACTCTCCGTTATTAAAAACATCAGTAGCCAGATAATTAATATAAGTATTTAATCCTTCATCCTGCCACATATATCGCCTTTCATTACTACCTACTATCATGGGGTACCAATTATGGCCAATCTCATGCGATAGCAAAAACCAAAAATCCGCTTTTACAGCACTATAACTGTTAAAAATAATGCCCGGATATTCCATACCTCCCGTAATGCCGGCACAGCTTATTGCATTATTCCAAGGAAATTCGTAAAAGTTTTTAGAATAAAATTCAATACTTGCTTTTAAATATTCAGTAGAGCGCGACCATGCAGTATCACCAGCGCTTTCTATAGGGTAGCACGACATAGCCAGTGCTTTACGACCCGATGGAAGCTTAATTCTTGCAGCATCCCAGATCATTCCTTTACTTGCAGCAAAAGCAACATCCCTTGCATTATTCATCTTAAAATGCCAGGTAAGCTGACCTTTTAAATTTGCCCTGGTTGAAGTTTTTCCTATTTCATCTGCACCAATGATTGTAACAGTTTTATCACTTCCGGAAGCCTTTTCTAACCTTTTTATTATTTCCGAACTGAGTACTTCTTTGGGGTTTTGAAGATCGCCAGAGCCGTACACAATCATCTCTGCAGGGGCGGTGATATAGTAATCATAATTGCCATAGTCGCAATAAAATTCACCTGTACCCAAATACGGTAAGGTATTCCAGCCTTTCACATCATCGTAAACGCACATACGTGGATACCATTGAGCTATTTGATAGATGATACCATTTTTGGTACGCAATCTACCAAAACGGCCTGCGCCATCTTCAGGAATATTGAATTTAAAATTGATCTTTATTGACACACTATCTCCCTTTGAATGAAGTGGATCATTCAGTCTGATCTGCATCCTTGTATCTGTAATAATGGGCTGAACTGAATAATTCTTTTGGCCGTATTTAATAGTAACATCTTTGATTTCGTAGCCGCCATTTTTCTTATCTACCACTGAAGAGTAGTCGCCTGGGTACTCTGTAGTAGCCACAGCTCTTGAGTCCGGTTTGAAAATATTCTGATCTAATTGCAGCCATAAATAAGGCAGTTTGTCGGGGCTATTGTTTTTATAACTAATGATAACATCTCCAACAACACTTGTGTCATTTTCATTTAAAATAGCGTGTATAATATAACTGGCACTGTTTTGCCAATAGGATGGCCCAGGATTGCCTTTGGCAGAACGGAATAAATTACCTGGAGGCGGTGCAAAACTTTCTGTAAAAAAATCATGCGGGTTATAGCTTGGAATATCCACTTTTGTCTGAGCAAAAGTGATGTACATGCAGGCAAACTGAAATATTAAAATTGAAATTTTTTTCATGAAGAACTTTTCATAAAAATATTGCTTTTCTGCAAAAAAAATTTAAAAGAAATATAGGTCTCAGCATAGTCTCTGGCACGAACTCGGCGTTTATAGGATTAATCGCCGATTTTATTGCTGTAACATTGTTTCCGCTAACGCTCATCACAGCTTCGTCTTTGCGAGCAAATAAAAATGCTCTTGCTTTGTAGTATCATTCTTTGCGAAGCAATCTATAACAATCAGTCAAAAGATTTTTTTTTGCTGGCGCAGTGCACCTGTGCACACGCTTCACTCACAAGAATGTTCTTACCTTACTTTAAGCATGCCTTTTACTTGTTGCACACTTCCGTTTTGCAACCTGCAGTAATATACGCCTGCCTGAAGATTTCCGCCAGACCACGGAATGGTATAAGTGCCGGCAGCAGGAAATACTTTGTCCAATGGCGTAGAAATCAATTGCCCCAAGGTATTCATAATCTGAATAAGCGTATGGCCGCCAGTAGTAGTAAAAGTAATGGTAGTGCTTTCGCTGAATGGATTAGGATAGTTGCTGATAAGGCTTTTACCTGATGTATTAGGAAGGTTGGGGGAGCAGGCGCTTGTTTTAACCATCGCAATGGTTTGAAAATTTTTAAGCATGATTTGCTGCAGATCCTCGGGCTTTACACAAAGCCATTCTTGTAACATAGAGGCATAAACGCTTCTAAAATCATATTGCATTGGTATGTTATCATTTACCGAAGCGCTTGCAGGGATATCAGGGCTTTTTCCCTGTATCATGTTGATGGCATTAGTACCAAATATAATTAAAGGCGCTGCAGCGCCATGGTCTGTGCCTGCACTACTATTACTTTTAATACGACGCCCAAATTCACTGAAGGTCATACCCATTACCCGATCTTCTATATCCAAATATTTCAGATCGTCCTGAAAAGCCTTAATAGCATCGCTCACAACTTTTAAAAGATCAGCATGCCTTCCTATAGAGGTGTCTGTGCTATCGGCCTGAAGAGAATGGGTGTCGAAGCTGCCATAGCTAACCATATAAATTTTTGTCTTCAGGCCGCCCTTTATTAACCGGGCAACAATCTTTAGCTGATCGCCTAAAGGATTGTTATTCGGATAATTTGCCTGTTGATTCACCTTCAATGCTGCACTTTTTACAACAGTAGCATAGGAGGATGTTTGTTTGGCAACCTCTCTAATATATTTAAGCTCCTTTCCTGCCAGGGTATTCGGCGCTGTATCTTCTACACCGCTCACAAGGTTATAAAAACTGGTAGGGTTACTTATACTCATTCCCATACTTGCAGATGGCCCCTGAAACACAAGTGAGGTTACAGAACCTATTTGAATGCCCAGAGGGTCAGGCATAGAACTATTAGGATACCCAACCGGAAAATTAGGGAACTCATAATCCAAAAAGCGGCCACCCCAGCCACTCAGCAGCACCTCACTACTTGCCGCTCCGCTCATCCATATATCGGTAGCACGAAAATGAGAAAAATTCGGATCCGGGTATCCCACCGATTGTATGATACCCAATTTTTCATCATCGTACATTGCCTTCAAGCCGGTCATGGCAGGATGAAGGCCCGTTTTAGTAACGCCATTTAATTTTAAAACTTTATTCTCTACAATGGCTACATTGCTTCTGGCATTATAATAATTTCTATAATTGTCTAAAGGTATTACCATATTCAACCCATCATTTCCACCTTGCAATTGTACAATCACCAATACATGATCATTGTCGGCGCTGCCACTCAGTAATTTTGCCAGCGGGCTATCTTCGGCAAATGATTTTAAAGAAAAACCATTGAGTACCGCCGGCAGAATGGCGCCCGATAAAGTACTTTTTAAAAACTCTTTTCTTTTCATTTAAAGAAATTTTTTTGTGGTTTAACTTAACTGGTACTCTGCCAGACTGGTGAGATAATGATAGAGAGAAGACAATTTTGATTTTACTATTTCTGTATTTGCCATATCGCTTGGAGTATTTAAATATTTTGCCCAAGCATCTGACCAATAATGATCTGATATTTGGCCGCCCAAAAGAATATCCTTTTTTATTTGTGTCATGCTATCTACCGTAAGTGGCAACGCTAATAAATATTGTACAGCATCCTTAATGAGTACATTTGGGTCAGCAGGATTGGTCAGTTTTTGTGTAAATAAAAAAGGGTTTACAATTAATTTTTTGCCACTACGTGTGTAGCCGGAATTGATTAATATATCACAAAATTGATTTCTTTTTGGCAGCGTATCACTATTAATCCATAGCTCATGCATTTGGGGCAATTGATAATATGCCGGCCATCCTGCTACGGCAGGTGGATCACCAATATTCTGCTGAAGGGCTAATCCAACAGTTTGAAGGTATTGCCACATGTTGTAATTATTAGCGATGTCAGTTGCTACAGGATATTCTAAAGAAAAACCCCGGCTGAACCCAGCAATAAAATCCATAGGATTCTTGATAAGGCAGCCCTGATTTAGCGGATCAAAAAAATGTTCACTTTTAAAAAGAGCAGAAAGTACTGGAACGATATCATAGTTATTTGCTCGCATAACTTGCGCCAGAGGTGCTATTATATTAGCTTCTGTAGCATCGTTAATATCGTAATAGACAAACCAGCGATATAATTTTCTACATATATGCAATGCCGTTTCATCTGCATCACAAATCATGTTTACCAAATCATTTAGTTCCATGGCGCCGCCATTCGCTCCCGTTTGCCCTTTAATTACTTTATTTTTATAAAAGGCAGAAAAAACTTTGTCTGCTGTATCGTGCCTGGAAGGGTTAAAAACTGCTACATTATTGTTTCCGTCAATCGTCCAGCCGGTAAGCAAGCGGGCAGCCGCCTTTACATCAGCTTCCGAATAGGTTTGGGTAGCCCCATCTATTCCTTTTCCTACGGTAAATAATTCCTGTAGCTCCCTGCCATAATTTTCATCCGGTGCATTTTTTGAATTTAGATAACCATTCAGGTAGCGCAACATTCCGGTATCTGTGGTAATACTTTTTACAAATGTTTTAAAATTCCCCAGGGCATTGGTTCTGATCGTTAAATTATTTTGATAACACCAGATACCATTTCCTATTACATTGGTTTCTGTTGCGAAATGATTGTGCCAGAACAAAACCATTTTTTCTCTGATATTTCTATCAGAATTGAGTAGCAGCCCCATCCACCAGTTTTTTAAACTTTGCCTTCTCTTACTATTTACACCGCCGTCTGTAGTATTTATATTTACCCAAGTACTACCTTGAGGAATATTAATATCCAAGTCATTCGGAGTAGAGGAATTTGAATAGGTTTTAAGAGGTGGCGCTGGCTGTGCAGCAGGTACCTGAAGCAGGTAATCCACCGCATCGCTCATAGACATTGCTGTAAAAAATTTTATATCATCTACAGTGGCACCCAATAATGTTCGCCTTGCTAAATGCAAAGCCTCTGTAACAGTCCACACACCTGTATAAGGATTAAGACCTGTAAATCCTCGTTGCAAACCATGAGAGGAAGGGTGAGAATTCGTAATAATTTCTGGTGTAGCTACTCCTGAAAACTTATTCTCAGACATTAGAATGTTTTTAAATCAAAACAAAAAAGTATGACATGTAAAATTGACTTACTAAAACTAAGTAAGTTTATGATAATGAAAAAAAAAATTGGGAGACTTGACAATAGGCAAACAAAAAGGGACCACTTTGCTGTGATCCCTTAAAATTGTGAGGTCCCGAGCGGATTCGAACCGCTGTAGAAGCTTTTGCAGAGCTGTGCCTAGCCACTCGGCCACAGGACCCTTTTTTTGAGGCGCACAAAAATAGGAAAATACTTTTACAAGTCCATGCTTATTAGTACATTTTGCAATTATCATTTTAGTATATGAACTATTACTGAAAGCAAGGGATTGTTTTATACTGGCTTTATTGATTTATTCGATAGGATAATTGATGAATTATTAGGTCGCACTCTCTATTAATCTGCTCAAATAAGGCCTTTTATTTTCTATTATCTTTGACTAAATATTTTAAAAATCATATTATGAAACCTATTGCCGAATCTGAACTCATTATCAATGGTAGAGGTGCTGTTTATCACCTGGATGTAAAACCCGAAGAAATTGCTCACAATATTATTACCGTAGGCGATCCTGACCGGGTAAAAGAGGTGAGCAAACATTTTGACAATATAGAGGTGAAATGCCAACACAGAGAATTTGTAACACATACAGGAACCATTGGCAACAAAAGATTATCTGTAGTAAGTACGGGTATAGGGCCAGATAATATTGACATTGTATTAAATGAATTGGACGCATTAGTAAATATTGATTTTGCCAGCCGCACCATTCGTCCGGCATTAACGCAGCTAAATATTATAAGGCTTGGCACATCCGGATCATTGCAGGCAGCTATTCAGGTGGATAGCTTTGTGGCCAGTACACATGGACTTGGCCTTGATAATCTAATGAACTATTATTTGCACGACAATAATGAAGAGGAAAGGCAAATACTTCATTCCTTTAAAACACAAACCCAATTACACAGCAGCTTTAGCCCTTATATCGCTTCATCATCAATGTCGCTAATGAGGCATTTTGTAGATGGATACCACCGTGGCATCACAGTTACCTGTCCGGGGTTTTATGGGCCTCAAGGAAGAATTTTAAGATTAGGAATTTCTAATCCGCATTTAATTGATAGGCTTACAGGCTTCCAGTTTGGCCAACATATTATCAGCAATTTTGAAATGGAAACTTCTGCTATCTATGGGCTGGGGCAGGCTTTGGGGCATCATTGCCTTTCGTTAAGCGCTATAATAGCTAACAGAGTGCATAAAAATTTTAGTTCAGACAGTGCTGCACTTATCCAAAAACTGATTACCACTTCATTAGATATAATGGTGAATAAATTATAAAAATGAATCTAAAACTACATAAGTACCAGGGGGCCGGCAATGATTTTATATTATTGGACAATAGAGAGGCTAAAACCAATATTCTTTCAGAAAAAAAGATCAAAGAATTATGTGACCGCCACTTTGGAATAGGTGCAGATGGGCTAATGATTATGAATGCTAAAGATGATTACGATTTTGAAATGATCTATTACAATAGTGATGGCAGAGTGGGTAGCATGTGTGGTAATGGTGGAAGATGTATTACAAGATTTGCCTATGATTCAGGAATAAAAAAAAGTAGTTTTAAATTTTTTGCTGTAGATGGTGACCATGAATCAACCATTGACTTTGAAAAAAAGGTAAGCCTGAAAATGATAGATGTAAACCAGGTAGATTTTTTACTGAATCATTATCTCTTAAATACCGGATCGCCACATTATGTAAAATTTGTACCAGATGTATATAATCTTGATGTAGTAAAGGAAGGGAGTGCAATTCGATTTAGTAAAGACTTTTCAGAAAATGGGGTAAATGTAAATTTTGTTCAAACAATATCTGAGGACGAAATTTATGTAAGAACCTATGAGAGAGGTGTAGAAGACGAAACACTGAGCTGTGGTACAGGCGTTACTGCCAGTGCACTTGTTGCGGCGCACAATGACAATGGGTTCAATGCTGTATGTGTAAGAACTAAAGGCGGAAAACTTCAGGTAGAATTTGAAAAATCAGGTGAAAATAATTTTACAAATATCTGGCTCTCTGGGCCGGCCGAATTCGTTTTTCAAACAACGATAGAAATCAATAAGGACGATGTTTAATGTAAGAGTTTATGGTATTTTTATAAATCAACACCAACAGCTTCTACTGAGCGACGAAATGATCCGTGGCAAATTTTATACTAAATTTCCGGGTGGTGGATTAGAAAAGGGCGAGGGAACCAGAGAATGCCTCATCAGGGAATTTAAAGAAGAATTAAATGCCGAAATAAAAGTTGAGTCTCATTTCTACACCACTGATTTTTACCAACAGAGTGCTTTCAATGCAGATGATCAAATTATTTCTATCTATTATAAAGTAACTTTAATCTCTGACATTTCTCATCAACTACAGCACCCTCACCATAATAATCTCAAGGGCGAATCCTCTTATTCGGTAGCTGATTATGAAAGTTTCAGGCTTGTAGATTTAAAGGAATTAACAGCAGAAAGTGTTTCGCTGCCCATTGACAAAGTGGTTGTCTCTCTTTTGCTAAAGGAAAAAAATTAAAGCAACTTTTTGCATAGATAAAAATGGGGTAATAATGTTACTACAGTTATAGCAATAGTCTTACTCATCCCGCTGTAGGAATATTTTCAAATAGAGTACGATCACCCATTGCGGCTGCTTTCATTTGTTTGGCTTTGTCGTGGCCAACATACTGCTCAATTCTTTTTTCAATAAAATATATAGCAGGCGTAAGAGCCAAGGCAGTCACAAACTTGTATAGGTAATTCATGATACCTACTGCAAAAATGAGTTGCCATGAAAATAAACCACTAAAAGCTATAAATAATACTACATAACTATCTACCAATTGAGAGACCAATGTAGAGCCAGTAGCACGAAGCCAAAGATGCTTATCGCCGGTGGCTCTTTTAATTTTTTGAAATACGAATACATCTACTCCCTGGCTTATCAAAAATGCTGCAATGCTGCCAACAATGATCCTCATATTCTGGCCAAATATTGCCTGAAAGGAAGTTTGAATATTTTGCACACCTTGCTCATGGCTGCTTGCAAGCCACACCTGAGCTGGCGGCAATGCTATTGCTATAAAATACATAAGGAAGGCATAGCTAATAAGTATAACAGCAGTAATAGAAATACGCCGTACCGCCTTTGGCCCATAATATTCATTGATGATATCTGTAATCACAAATTCAAACGGCCAAAGTATTACACCACAGGTAAGCGTAAATGCCAAGCCACTCTGTCCAAACAAACTGAAATTTACCGGCTTCATACCCAATAGTCCTTCTAAAGAAAATAATTTCATACCAATTGCTTCTGCTACCAATGCGTTGGCAACAAAAAAAGCCATAAAACCCAAAAATAATTTCGTTGGCCGGTCTTCAAGTATTTGTTTAATCATTATCTGTGGTTATTGAAAAAATAAAAATAGAATTCCACCAAAATGAATAAGAAATTGAGCAAGGCAACCCATTTCGGTAATAAACGAGACTTGCCTGAAAGAACAAAAAATGCATAGGTAAGGCACATCAAAGAATTGACAACTATAGCCGAAAACCCCAAGATGATTATAACATCTTTAAAGAAAGGAATTGGAAACACAATATCTTTAGCCCCAGAGCCTGGTGGTGGCGAACCATGTAAATTAAAAAAAATAAAAACTAAAAAAGCTAGATTGCAGATCAGTGTAAATTTGGATAAAAAGGAAATTACTTTCATGTAGTTATAAAAAAAATCGAACTACAAAATAATAGTAATTTGGCGGTTTCCTTTAAAAAAAACTGAACCGTAGTAATTGATTTTTTAAAGTTGTGAAACATTTTAATTAAAAACAGGTATAATAATTTTTTTTGAATATTAGATGATTAGCGAAACCTCAACTATATCCTTGGTCATTTGCACCTATAACAGGTGTGAATATTTACCATCCACTTTACAGAGTATTTCAAATCAAACCCTTGCTGCTAAATACTTTCAGGTGATCATTATAGATAATGCCAGCACAGACAATACTAAAGCTATCTCAGAAGAATTCATTTCTAAACATCCCCAATTTAATATTTCATATTTCTTCGAATCTAACAAAGGATTGTCTTATGCCCGAAATCGAGGTATAGCCGAGGCCGCCTGTCCAATCATCGCATATATAGATGACGACGTAATTTTGTCGCCCAGCTACCTTGAGGAATTATGTAATTTTTTTTCCAATAATCAATCAGCTCAAGGAGCAGGGGGCAAGGTAATACCTAAGTATGAAAGCGGCGGTGAGCCTACTTGGATGAATAAATATCTGTATGGGTTTATAGGAAAAGTTGATTATGGGAATCAGCTTCTTAAGTTTATTAAACCAATGAAATACCCCGCAGGATGCAATATGATTTATAAAAAGGAATTATTAACTCAAATTGGCGGTTTTAATAATAACCTCAAATTCAGAAGTGATGATAAATATATATTTCTAAAAGCAAATGAAGCAACCCGGGAAATATATTATCTGCCAGATGCTTGGTTATATCATTACATAGACGAGCGCCGCTTGCAGCCAGAAAATTTTAAGAAACTTTTTCTAAAAACCGGCAATGAAGAAAAAAAAAGACTGCAGTCAGAAAATGATTCATGGGGTATTTTTAAAAAATTTATTGAATACCTCATCAAGTGGGCAGTTTCATTAATTCTATTTCTCATTTTTTTGATAAAAGGCCATCCTCAACAAGGAAGGTATATTGTTATTTCGCAATGGTGCACTTTGCGTGGTTTCCTAATGAAGGAAGTATTTGTTAGATAAAAAATTAATTTTTTCCTTTAAGCATAGGTACAAAAGAAAATTCATTGAAAGTTTCTTCATACAAGGTGCCATCTTCCATCTTAGTAAGCCGCTTCATCTTCTGAATACCATTTTGCTCAAGAGGTATCACCATCTTTCCAAAAACTTTTAGTTGCTCCACAAGTTTGGGGGGTATAATGGGTGCGGCGGCAGTTATGAGTATCTTATCAAATAAGGCAAAAGTGGGTAAGCCTTCAAAGCCATCACCATAAAAATATTTTATGCGGGGATACTTACTTCTCAAATAGGTATTTTTATTTTGGTCAAAAAGTTTTTTCTGCCTTTCTATAGTGAAAACCTGTGCACCCATTTCGGCAAGTACCATCGCCTGATAGGCGCTACCTGTACCTATTTCTAATATTTTATCGGTTGGCTTTACTTCTAATAGCTGGGTTTGAAAAGCAACGGTGTAAGGCTGCGATATCGTTTGCCCCTCACCAATCGGAAAGGCCTTATCCTGATAGGCAATATGTTCCAAAGCGGTATCCAGAAAAAAATGCCTCGGTATATTCATCATTGCAGATAATACTCCATCATCTGTAATTCCTTTTTCCCGGATAGCATTAATTAATTTTTCTCTTAATCCTTTGTGCCGGTATGTATCTTCAAAATTCCTCATGGGCTGCAAAATAAAGTACAATTGACAATATAAAAATTTTACCCCCGAAGCATTCCCAAATATTCTTCAAATTTATAAAAAGGTATATTTAAAAAATATAATAAATGATCAAAAGAATTTGCCCCATTTTAAATCCTTTTGCCTTCATTTCCGTTTTCGCCATTTTCTAAAAGTGCCTGAAATGCTTGCCAGAGCATCGTTTAAAAAAGGTTACTACATTTTTCTATTCCCCAATAATTAATAAGTTTAAAAAATAATTCCTTCTCATTAACTTGCGGCTATTCAAAAAGTAAATGAAGAGGAATGGCTAAAAAAAGCAAAGAAGTATATAAGCATAGCGATGCAGGTATTTCCGGTCAATATAAAACATGGTTTCTTGACTATGCCAGTTATGTAATATTAGAACGTGCGGTACCGGCAATAGAAGATGGGCTAAAACCAGTGCAAAGAAGAATTTTGCATGCAATGAGAGAAATGGATGACGGCCGCTTTAATAAAGTAGCCAACATTATAGGCCAGAGTATGCAGTATCATCCGCATGGCGATGCCAGTATAGGTGATGCAATAGTGAATCTTGGCCAAAAAGATTTGATGATAGAAACTCAGGGAAACTGGGGCGATGTACGAACCGGAGATGATGCAGCGGCACCGCGATACATAGAAGCACGCCCAAGTAAATTTGCACTGGAAGTAGCTTATAATAACAAAACTACCGCATGGCAAGTAAGCTATGACGGCAGAAAAAAAGAGCCGGTAACCTTGCCAATGAAATTTCCACTGCTGCTGGCACAGGGTGCTGAAGGTATAGCCGTAGGGCTTGCTACTAAAATCTTACCACATAATTTTTGTGAGCTTATAGAGGCATCTATAAAATATTATAAGAATAAAAAATTTGAATTATACCCAGACTTTCTTACAGGCGGAATGGTGGATGTATCCAACTATGAAGATGGAGTACGTGGTGGCAAAATAAGGGTGCGCGTACATATAGAAGAGCTGGATAAAAAAACATTACTGATAAAAGATGTACCCTATGGTACTACCACTACCCAACTGATAGATAGTATTATTAAGGCAAATGATTCCGGTAAAATAAAAATTAAAAAAGTAACCGACAACACTGCTAAAGAGGTAGAAGTTCAAATAGATCTGGCGCCCGGAATATCGCCCGACATTACCATTGATGCCTTATATGCATTCACTGATTGTGAGGTCGCTATTTCCCCAAATGCCTGCGTGATTGAAAATAAAAAACCCACCTTTGGGGGTGTAAAGGAACTTTTAAAGTTTTCGGCTGACCATACCCGTCAGTTATTGAATGCTGAGCTGGAAATAAAATTGAAAGAATTACTGGATAAGTGGCACTTTACTTCTCTTGAGAAAATATTTTTTGAAGAAAAAATTTATAAAGAGCTTGAGAAAAAACATGAAACATGGGAGGCAGTGATTATTGCTATTGACAAAGCCTTTGTCCCTTTCAAAAAAATACTCAAGCGAGAAATATCAAGAGAAGACATTTTAAAGCTGACAGAGAAGCCTGTACGCAGAATTTACAAACTCGATATAGACGACCTGATTTCGCAAATAAAATCTCTGGAGGCTGAAATAGATCAGGTGAAACATCATCTTGAATTTTTGACGGAATACGCTATCAGCTATTATGAAGAATTACTCAGAAAATATGGAAAAGGAAGGGAAAGAAAAACTGAAATAAAATTATTTGATACCATACAGGCAAAAGCGGTAGCTATAGCCAATACTAAAATCTATGTAAACAAATCTGAAGGCTTTGTAGGTACTTCTTTGAAAAAGGATGAATTTATTGCAGATTGTAGCGACCTTGACGACATCATTGCCTTTACCAAATCGGGCAAAATGAAAGTAGTAAAAGTGGCTGATAAAGTTTTTATAGGAAAAGATATTATTCATGTAGCAGTATTTGATAAAAGTGATGACCGCACTACCTACAATATGATCTATGCTGATGGAAAAAAAGGCATTAGCTATGCAAAAAGGTTTAATGTAACGGGCATTACGCGCGACAAAGAATATGACCTTACAAAAGGTGATGAGAAAAGTAAAGTCCACTATTTTTCTGTAAATCCAAATGGGGAAGCAGAGGTCGTGCGCATTTTATTAACTCCCGGCTGTAGCGCACGCAATAAGGAACTTGATTTTTACTTTGAAACACTGGAAATAAGAAGCCGAAACAGTATAGGCAATCAGGTGACTAAGTACCCGATAAAATCTATTCGTTTACTGGAAAAAGGAAAATCTACTCTGGATCAGCGTAAACTATGGTTTGATGAACAGTTTGGCCGCCTGAATACGGAAGAGAAAGGAAAGCCTTTAGGCAATTTTGAAGGCGACGATAAATTACTCGTCATATATGAAGATGGCACGTATGAATTGACCGGACAGGAAATTACCCAACGTTTTGAACCAGATTCTATAAAGGTGATAGAAAAATTTGATGCTGAAAAAATTATTACAGCAGTTTACCTTGATGCCGACAAATTGCAATACAATGTAAAGCGATTTAAAATAGAAACCAATACCCTTCAAAGCCGTTTTTCTTTTATTAAGGAAGGAAATGGCAACAAGCTTGTAATGGTAACAACCCTGGCTGAACCGATACTTCAAATGCAAAGCGGAAAAGGAACACAAATTAGGAGGGCTAAAATTAAACTTCATAAGGTAGTGGATATTATGGGCTGGAAAGCTATTGGAAACAAACTAACAGATTACTCCAAAACAGACCAAATGGAATGGGTAATTGAGCTTCCTCAAAACCCACAGACTAATTTGTTTGATTAAATAACGGATATAGTTAATAGTTCCTTTATTTGATATAAGTCAAAATATATCTAACAGGTTCATTTTAAAGCAATTTGGAATAAAAAAACACGTTTAGCAAGCACCCTAAACTGTATTATCCAATATGCTAAGCTTTTACCTTAAACTAAAATGCCTGTTATTAAATATTTCCCTATCTATTGGGTTTCTATTTATTTCATCTAATTTATTTTCACAGACTTCAGATGTTTTTAATGCCAGTGGTTCGTGGGTATGCCCTGCCGGAGTGTTTTCAATAAAAGTAGAAAGTTGGGGTGGGGGCGGCGCCGGTGGGGGTGTATCAGGAAGTAACGCTAAAAGCGGTGGTGGGGGTGGTGGTGGTGCTTACACAATAGTAAATTCAGTAGCAGTATCACCGGGCACTACTTATAATATTACAGTAGGGTTAGGCAATACTGGCTCTACAGGAAATGGCGCCGATGGTGGTAATACCTTTTTTAATGCTTCTACAGCATTAGCAAATGGTGGTAGCGGTGGTGGCGCAAATGATGGTGCAGGAGGTGCGGGCGGCACAGGCACCTTTAAGGGTGGTAACGGATATAATGGCTCAGGAAGCAACCCTGGCGGCGGTGGCGGAAGTGGTGGCACTTCATCAAATGGTAATTCAGCTACGAGCCGAAATGGGGCAAGCGCTGTAACCGGCGGCGGTGCAGGTGGTGATGGGCCTTCAAGTGCGAATGATGGCTCAGATGGAAACTCACCAGGTGGTGGTGGTGGTGGTGCTAGAAAAACAAAAAATGGAGGCAATAAAAGCGGCGGAAATGGCGCCGATGGGAAACTAATAATATCCTATACTGCCCTTACTTATAAAAGCCAGATCATATCAATGAGCTATGGATCATCTACCTGGTGCGCCGGAGCTAAAAGAACAGTAACCGTAGTAATAAAAAATATAGGTACCGCTACGTGGACAGATGCCTCTCCCGATATAAATATTGGCCTTAAATGGAATGCAGATGGCGACTATGGTGGTGCACCCAGCTATATCACCAGGCAAAATGCGGGTAATCTGGCACCTGGAGCTACAGGTACCTACACCTTTACCAATGTGCAACCGCCATCAGGCGCTACTACTGAAAACTTAACAGCAGATGTAGTTTATGAGGCTCTTTCCTGGTTTGCCAATAATAATTATGGTGTAGGGCCGGGTAATGTGGTATTCACCAGTCCGGTTATAAATGTATCCACCACTCCTACTATTACTTCCCAACCAATTTCAACACAAAATTCTTGTGTGGGCAATGCCATTTCCATTAGTGTGGTTGCCACAGGTGGCTCACTTAGCTACCAATGGCGAAAAGGTGTGACTCCATTAACAGATGGTGGTGCTATTTCAGGATCATCAACAGCTACCCTAAATATCTCCTCTGTAGCCGCGGGCGATGCTGCATCAAATTATAATGTAATCGTTACAAATAGTTGCGGATCAGCAACTTCTAACAATTCAATTTTAATTGTAAATAGCTTACCTTCTGCCCCTGCTAATCCAACTTCCAATTCACCACAATGCAACAGTGTAACGCTAACAAGAGCAGGCACGCCGCCGGGTAGCATCAACTGGTATTGGCAAACTATTGCGGGCGGAAATAGCACCGCTAACAGCTCTTCTACCTATAGTGTGGCATCCTCGGGTACTTATTATATCAGAGCCCAAGATAATACTACCGGATGCTGGAGTACGTCTTCTGGAAGTGCTACTGTTATTGTAAATTCAGTACCCTCGTCACCTTCAGTAATATCGGGCCCAGGTGCGGTATGTAGTGGTTCTTCACAAAATTATTCAGTTACAAATGTTGCAGGTATAACCTACACCTGGTCGGTACCGGCAGGTTGGTCCATTTCAACAGGGCAGGGTACTAATGCTATTACATACGTGACTGGTGCCTCTGGAGGTACTATTTCAGTAACTCCCTCTAATGGATGTGGCAGTGGTACATCTTCAACATTAGCTGTTGTGGTAGATCAAACACTTTATTGGGCAGGACTTGGCACTACAATTACCGGCGGAACTACAGGCACAGATTTTAATACTGCGGCTAATTGGTCAACCAATAACACCACATTTGTAGCTGCAGGTGCTTATCCGGGTGCCTGTAATGATGTAGTTATCAATATGGCTTTAAGCACTACCTCTACCGCTACCATTTTATTTAGCCAGCCGGCTACTACTATTAAAAGCCTTAATTTTTCTTTAAACGGATCAACGACTAAATCAACAATATATGAGGCCGGTTTAAGATTGGATAATCAATCATTAACTATATTAGGCACTACAACGCTTTATGCTCAGAATAATACAGTAAACCGAACAACACAAGTAACACTTGACGCTATCAATGCCGGTTCATTATTCACCTTTAATGGCGATATTTTTACTAATGCAACCAACCCCGGTGGCGGCACCGGTGAGTGTATTGTTTACCCATTCTCTAACCCAGTAGGCACTACGAATATGGGAAAATTTGTTGTCAAAGGAAATTGCACATTTGAAGGAGTAGGCGATGATGCACACCCACAATTGAATAAACCAACCACATTGGTATTTGATGGTACAGGTACTCAAACCATTACCAATAATAACAGCAATGGTTACCCCATTTTTCTCGGATTCACTACTAAAATCGGCGAAACCAATTCGCCCAATGTAATTCTTACCGGTAGCAACGCCTTAGGTTTTCAGACGATTAATGATTTGATCATTAATAATAATGCAACACTTGATATTTCATCCGGGCAATCATTGAACAGGATAGTAGCCGGTACACCAGGCACCTTTACAATGAATGCCGGTTCAAAACTTTTAGTTAGAGGAAATTCAGGTGGGGCACCAGGTAGTAATTTTCCTACTAACTTTTCTACTGCCTATTCACTAAATGCCTCCAGCACAGTTGAATACGCTTCGGCAAATGGTGTAAACCAAACCGTATTTGGCCCGATAACTTATGGTAACCTTGTACTAACTAACAGCAGTGGAAGTGGCTCAAGTGTAAAAACCTCTGGTGGCAATCTGACTTTTGCGGGCAACGTAACGGTTAATGGTTTTACTACATTTGACTTGCTTTCATACACCGCTAACCGCTCTGCAGCAGGCGGTACATTTTCTGTAGCCGCCAATTCATATTTAAGATTAGCCGGAAGCAGTGGCGGTGCAGGTAGCAGCAATTTCCCCAACAATTTTTCAACCGTTTCTTTTGCACCATTAAGCACAGAAGAATTTTATGGCACAGGTGCCCAAAGCGTTTATGCTACTACTTATGGTAATTTAATTCTATCTACAGGCAATACTAAAACAGCTTCAGGTAGCTTAACCATTGCAAATGACCTCACCATAAATACAACTGCACTATTCAACATGGGAAGTTATTCCCATTCACTTAAAGGAAATTGGTATAATAATGTTTCATCGGCCGCTACCATTCCATCCACTTCTACGTTTATATTAAACGGTACCGGAGCTCAAATAATCGGTGGTACTGCTGCCTCAGTTTTTTATAACTTATCAATAAATAATTCTTCCGGGGTAAGTATATCTCAAGATCAAAGCGTAAATAATATATTAAATTTAATTTCAGGTAATTTAAGATTAACAACTAAGAATCTATCAATTGCAGGGTCTTCATCTGTTAGCGGATCGCCATTTAGTGCTTCTAAAATGATAGTAGTAGATGGCGGTGGCGAACTAAGGAAAACTTTTTCAACCACAGGCAGCTACTTTTTTCCAGTAGGCGATGAAACAGGTACACCTGAATACTCACCCATTACATTAAACTACACTTCTGGAACTTTTGCAGGAGGCGCATACTCTGGTGTAAAGCTTACGAATGCAAAGCATCCTAATAATGCCAGTACTACAGATTATCTTAAAAGATATTGGACTATAAGCAATAGCGGAATTACAAGCCCTTCGCTTAATGTGAGCGGCACCTATGTAACCGCTGATATTGCCGGTACAGAATCCTCTATTTTTTCTGCAAAATACGCGGGTGCATTACCGTGGGTAAAATACAATGTACTTGCTTCAAATACACTGACTGCCAATGGAATTACCAACACAGGCAGCGGAATTGCTTTAACAGGTATAACTAACCAAACACTTGCAGTTAGTATTTCAGGAGGCGATGTTTCTATTTGTAAGGGAAATTCGGTTTCTTTGAGTTCTACCGTTACGAATAATGGCACAGGGTCGGTTACCTATTCGTGGTCGCCAGTTACAGGACTAAGTTCATCCACTATTGCTAATCCCGTGGCTACACCTACATCTACTACAACTTATACCCTTACTGTAACAGATGGAAATGGCATTACAGCTACAGCAAGTACTACTATTACAGTTACCTTAACTGCGTCAGCTACGATTTCTTATACGGGCAGCCCATTTTGTAGTAGTGCCGGATTAAAAAATGTGACACAAACTGGAACTTCCGGTGGTACTTATTCTTCTACAGCAGGGCTTTCTATCAACTCATCCACAGGACAGATTAACACTTCTACCAGTACGCCTGCTACATACACAGTTACCTATACTGTTGCAGCGGCAGGTGGTTGTGCCTTATTTTCCACCACCACTTCTATTACCATACAGCCCCAACCTGCAATAACAGCTAATAACAGCGGGCCTGTTTGTATGAAAAATATAATTACACTTAGCGCCAGTTCTATTGCAGGGGCTACTTATTCCTGGAGTGGGCCAGGGGGGTATAGTTCATTATCACAAAACCCTAATTTCGTTTATGATGCTACAAAAGCTGGTGTATATTCTGTAGTTGCTACTACTGCAGGCGGTTGTATATCCAATACAGCTACTACCACTGTGAGTAGTTCTTTAGTTTCAGGTTTATGGACAGGCGCAGTTAGCAACGATTGGTCTGATGCTAATAATTGGTGTAATGGTGTATTGCCTACTTCCGCCACTGATGTATCTATCCCCGCCGCCGCTCTTAATATGCCATTGATTTCGGACAGTCGGGATTGTAATAATATTACAGTAGATTCAGGCGATACACTTACTGTAGGGGTAGGAGGCATGCTCAATATTTATGGCTCAATTTCTTCGAGCAATAAAAATATTAAAGCCGCTAACGGATCCATTAGCATGAATGGAAGTACGGCACAAACAATTACCACTCAATCCTTTTTTAACAATGCAATTAAAGACCTGATCATCAACAACAGTAGCGTATCAGGCGTTTCGCTCGGCGGCCCTATAGATATTTATGGTTCGCTTACATTTTCCGGAACGGGTAAAAAATTAAATACCAACGATACGCTTACACTTAAAAGTAATATTAATGGTACGGCATGGGTAGGCGACCTTACAGGAAATACAATATCTGGAAAAGTAACGGTGGAAAGATATATCACTAACCATAAAGCATGGCGACTATTATCGGTTCCTACTTTTGGCATTCAAACGATTAAATCTGCATGGCAAGAAAATTCCACTGGCGGCGGCAGTGATCCAGTACCGGGATTTGGCACTCAGATTACAAGCCCTTCTTCTACTTGGCTTGCTGATGGTTTTGATCTAAAGTCCTCAGCACCCTCTATGAAAACTTATGATCCGGTTAGTGATGGTTGGATAGGAGTAGCCACTACTAATGCCACTAATATTGCTAATAATAATGGCTATTTGCTTTACGTGAGAGGCAATAGGCTTGCCACAGGTACCGCATCACCTGTTACTTCTACCACACTGCGCACAAAAGGAAAACTATATTCAGGCACATTGCCGGCGCTCACTGCAATTCCTGATAAATATATGTCTGTAGGAAATCCTTATGCAAGTGCAATTGACTTCACTCAAATTACGTTGGGAAATGGTATTGATAATAAATTCTACGTTTTTGACCCATTTATTGCTGGCTATTATGGCTATGGTGGATTTCAGGTGATAAGCGCGGTTAATGGATGGAAACCTATCCCCGGAGGTTCACCTGTTTATCCGACTGGTGTAGTCAACACAAAAATTCAATCTGGTGAAGCTTTCTTCGTACATGCTACTACTGTACCGAGTTTGCTTCCGGCAAATTATAATGTTGTATTTTCCGAAGGGGTAAAAATTGCAGGTGGCGATATAAAGCCTGGCTATACCGGTGCCGAATTAGGCCAAGGCATTCATGATGAAATACAATCTTTAAGTGTAACATTATATACGGGTGCTTCGCAAAATGATGTGGTGGCAGATGGGAATGTAGCGGTATTTGATAAAAATTACTCTTCAGCAATTGACAACTACGATGCAAAAAAGATTGCAGCGTCTGGCGAAAATTTTGATTTGAAAAGGGGCGGAGTATTGCTTGCCATTGAAGCAAGGCCAGCACTAACAGCCAAGGACACCCTTTTTTATAATATGAGCAAACTGGCTAAGACAACATATCAACTTCGATTTGATGCTGAAAATTTGGCACCCACTGGGCTTACACCAATACTGATTGATCAATATTTAAATACAAGGACTTCATTAAAAACAGAAGGTGCCAGTTTAGTAGATATTACTATTGATGGCGATTCAAGGTCATCTTCTGCAAACAGGTTCATGGTAGTATTTTCGCCACAAATGGTTTTGCCTGTTACATTCGTAAACATATCGGCGGCCAGAAAAGACTCTGGGGTACAGGTACAATGGACCATTGCCAATGAAAAAAATATCCGTACTTATCAAGTTGAAAGAGCAACTGATGGGATTAATTTCATTTCAATAGGCAAGGTAAATTCTCAAAACCAAACGCATTATAGCTTGATAGATAGGAGTGCGGGAACCGATGTATATTATTACAGAATATCTGCAATAAATGCAGATGGGGCAATTAACAAAAGTGGTATTGCTAAAGTAAATTCGCTGCAAAAAGACAATTTACTATCTGTATATCCTAACCCTGTTAAGAATAATAATATTCAACTTCGGTTTGGTAATCAGGAGTCGGCTAAATACAATGTCAAGCTAATAAATGAAGCCGGGAAAATAATATTTACTAAAACTATATACCATAAAGCCGGTATAATAGTAGAAAGTATCAAACCTGAAATGGCGATCGCCCATGGCATCTATCAATTAGAAATTACCAGACAAGATGGGAATGTGAATACTATTCAGCTACTGTTTTAGGAGGCATAATACTGAAAAATGGTAGGTAAATTTCTTTAAAACATAAGGCTCTAAAGGGTTTGGATCAAGTTTGATGAAGCTTATTTCATCAAACTTGGTTTATTATTAAATATTTAGTCTTTTATCAATAGCTGATAAGATATTTTATAAAAAAACCTCCTATTTCAGTCAGTTTTTTTAAATTTAAAAAGTACAAGTCTGCAATTTTTAATTATTTTTGCTAAAATTAAATACAAATATGGCTGCAACCAGTGAAGAAAAAATAGCACTTAAAGGAATAATTCTTATTACCGTTTGTGAAATAGTAGCGATGCTGTTTTTTTACGTAATCAATATCTGATCTGAATACCTATTGCTTCTTCAGCAATCTGATCAACCAGCATTTAATCATTCTTTGATGATTGATTATAATTCTATTTTCACTTTATTTTTTCCATAAAATCGCATAAGCGAATCTTTTATTTTTGTAGTATCACCCAATGGAAGGTTGAAGGGTTCCGCTATTTTGAATGTCAGTGAATCATTTGTGTAGAGCACCACATTTCTTTTATACAGTAATAATTTATTTAGTCTATTTCTGGCTTTAGCGCTGTCGGTGTTAGTACTTACCAATACTTTGAAAGTAGAGGGGGAAGGAAGCGCTGTTTTTAAATTTTCAATACTATCCTTCACTCTGGCCTTACTTATAGAATCGTTATAAGCTGTAGAATCCAGTGCTGGAATTACCTGTTCAGTAGAAGTAATTGTTTTGGTAGATTTTTGTTCATTATTGGCATAGTACCAGATTGCCCAAACTACCAATCCTAAAACCACCAAAATTGCTGCAATTAAAAATATTCTTCCCCATCTGGTGCCTGTTGGTTTAAGAAAATCATTGAACATATCTTCATCCATTACTTCCTTGCCCTCATCTTCTATTCTTGTTCTTTGAGGAATCTTTGGTGCCAGATGTTGCCCGCCTTTGAAGATTAATTCGCCTGCATTGTTCTTCTGAAGGGTGCCAATATCCGGAATTATAAATGGATTACCAATATTCAAAAATTGCTTTCCAAGCATCAGGTATGAGTCAAGATCTGAAGCAGCCAGCGGCCTGATTTTTCCTGTAAACCCTACAATAAAATCAATAAGCCCGGAGTCTTCAGCACTTTTAGGTTCATAATTAAATTGAATGGCATCTTCCGGAATAATGATAGGCTTGTCAGGATCAGCAGTATCTGCTAATGAAGCATTCAATGTAAAGCGGCCAATACCCTGCAGTACCAACTCCTTATTTTTTAGCAGGTAGTGAATTAATACATGATCAATTTTCAATGTGTCGTATTTATGAGCAAACCTACATTTTTATTAATCTAATTCCAAAATGCCGGCCAATGAAAAATCACCCCTTTTTTTTGCAACAATTACGGGGTATTTTTGCGATTATGCTTACTGAAAAAGAAAACCTCTTTATTTCATACTGGGAAGCCAACCGTGAAAGAGAAAGTAAATTTTGGCGTCAATTATCATTTGGCGCTCCATGGGGGCTTGTATTTGCATTGCCTATACTTGTTGCCGTTATTTTTCATGATTGGTATAAAAACATGATCCCAATATCAAAATCACAACTAATATTGATAATGCTGGCTGTTTTAGCAATAGCTACATTTTATTCTGTATTCAGAATGAAATTTAAATGGGAAAATAATGAACAGATTTATAAAGAGTTAAAATTTAAAAAAGATAAAGAACAAGCAGCAAATCTTATAAAATAATGGTCTTTATTTGCAACCCATAAAGAAACCAACCGTATGAATAAGATTATTTTACTTGTTTTATTAATGGCTATTGTATTTGTAAGTTGTACTAAAGACAATAAATGCCTTTACAATGATTCTACACTTGTAGCACCACAAACTGAAATTGACAATTTAAGAGACTCCCTTACTGCACATGGCATTACAGCCACTTTGCACCCTTCAGGGTTTTATTATAATATTGAAAAACAAGGCTCCGGAGGCGTTGTATCTAATTTATGCACCACCGTCTTTGTAGATTACAAAGGAAGTTTGCTTAATGGGAATATTTTTGACTCTACCGTTACCAATAATCCTACTTATTTTCAATTAGGCCAAGTAATAGTTGGCTGGCAAAAGGGAATACCTTTACTTAACAAAGATGGCGTGATCAATTTATTTATTCCGCCTACACTTGGCTATGGGTACAAGGATGTAAAAAACCCCCAAACAGGCCAGGTTATCATTCCTTCCGGGTCTAATCTTGTATTTCATGTGCATGTAGCAGATATACAATAAATTCTTAGCTGATTTATAATTCAAAGGTGATTTATCTTTGATGCTCTAATTTATGAATTATGAGTCACGAAGCACTTTCAGTTTTTGATATGTTTAAAATTGGTGTAGGGCCTTCCAGCAGCCATACACTGGGGCCATGGCGTTCTGCCCACCTGTTCTTAAAATCCTTTCATCAGGGCGAATTAGAAAAGATTGTAAAGGTCAGGGTATTACTTTTTGGTTCACTCGCAAAAACCGGAAAAGGGCATGGCACTGATATTGCTGTGATGCTGGGATTATCAGGATTTGATCCGGTAACATTTGAGGTGGACTTGATAAATTCTACAATTGAGCAAATAAATCGGTCTCATAAGATTACTTTAAATGGTGTACATCCTGTTAGTTTTGATCCTGCAAAGGATATTGAATTCCGTATGACAGCGTCCTTACCTTACCACCCGAATGCACTCACATTTTCATACGAATTATCAGATGGGAAAAAGGGTGAAGAAACTTATTATTCAATCGGTGGCGGATTTGTGAAGCAGGAGCATGAAGATGAATCTGCTCAGAATGAAATCACATTACCATTTCCCATTAATGATGCTGAAGACTTATTGCACTGGTGTATGAGCACGGGAATGACAATAAATGAAGTGGTGATGGAAAATGAAAATACATGGCGCCCTGAAGAGGAAACCAAAAAAGGATTATTGAATATCTGGCGGGTTATGAAAGAGTCTATTTTTAATGGATGCCATGCCACGGGTACGCTGCCAGGTGGATTAAATGTAAAAAGACGAGCTGCTGATCTAAATAAGAAATTATTGAATGGACGTTCTTATCATGATTTCGATTCATGGATGAAGGCAATAAAAGAAGGGGGCAATGATTTTAAATATATTCTCGATTGGGTAAGTTGCTTCGCCCTGGCAGTGAATGAGCAAAATGCCTCCTTTGGCAGAGTAGTTACAGCACCTACCAATGGCGCTGCAGGAGTAATTCCGGCAGTATTAATGTACTATATTATTTTCTGTAATGCTGAGGATGAAAACCGCATTATTCAATTTTTATGTACCGCTTCAGAAATAGGCTGTTTGTTTAAAAAAGGAGCTACCATCTCAGCAGCAATGGGCGGATGCCAGGCAGAAATTGGAGTTTCTTCATCTATGGCTGCTGCTGCACTGGCTGAAGGAATGGGTGGCTCACAACGCCAAGCTCTGATGGCCTCTGAAATATCAATGGAGCATCACCTAGGCATGACCTGCGATCCGATACGCGGACTGGTGCAAATACCTTGTATTGAAAGAAATACCATGGGCGCAATAAAAGCCATAACTGCGTGCCAGCTTGCATTGCAGAGTAGCCCTGATTTTGCAAAAGTGAGCCTTGATAATGTAATCCTTACTATGTGGAATACAGCAAAAGACATGAATAGCAAGTATAAGGAAACTGCCGATGGAGGCCTTGCCGTGAATGTACCTTTGGGGCTGAGTGAATGCTAAGCATACCTTTTTCAATAAGTACGAAATGTAACTTCAAAAATTTTCTTCTTTGTTCATTCAACACAGCTCAATATCTACCTAAATAGCCAACAATTTTTGGCTACTTTAACTTGATTAAACACCATATTTTCGCTTAATGTCACGGTCAGTATCCCGCGATTTAATCGTTTCCCTTTTGTCGTAAATCTTTTTTCCCTTACCCAGTCCAATCTCCATCTTAGCAAAACCATTCTGAGATATAAATATTTTCAGAGGTACAATTGTGTATCCCTTTTCTTTAATCTTATTTTCTAATTTTCGGAGTTCTTTTTTTTGTAATAATAATTTTCTCTCACGTAGTGGGTCATGATTGTAATGTGTGCCCATATTATACTCAGCAATATGAAGACTTTTTACAAACAATTCACCATTCATGAAAACACAATAGCTATCATTAAAACTGGCTTTGCTGGCGCGCAATGATTTTATTTCTGTTCCTGACAAAACCATACCGGCCGTATATTTTGCCTCTATATAATATTCAAAATATGCTTTCCGGTTATTTAAATCCATAAATAATATAAAATATGTTTCCCAATAAGAGAAAAAGGCGAACTTCCTTACTGCCTAAATAATTCAAGAAGCAGTTTTAGCCTACACTTAAGGTCTTTTCTTGAAACTATAAAATCAAGGAAACCATGCTCTAATAAAAATTCACTTCTTTGAAATCCTGCTGGTAAATCTTTTTTTATAGTTTCTTTGATTACACGTGGGCCTGCAAAACCAATAAGGGCGCCTGGTTCGCCCATAATGATGTCGCCTAACATAGCAAACGATGCTGTAGTACCACCAAATGTAGGGTCGGTACATAATGAGAAATACGGTATTTTGGCATCAGATAAAAGAGAAAGCCGTCCAGAAGTTTTAGCCAATTGCATCAATGAAAATGCACTCTCCATCATCCGTGCTCCACCACTTTTATTAATGATCATAAAGGGAATACGATGTTCGATACAATAGTCGCAAGCCCTGCATATTTTTTCGCCCATTACACTTCCTAAGCTTCCACCGATAAACTCAAAATCCATACAAGCGATCACCAGATCCATCTCATTAATTTTTCCATGAGCTACCGTAATACTATCATGAATGTCTGACTTAGCATAGGTTTCTTCAAGCCGCTGAGCATAAGGTTTCAGATCCACAAAACCCAAATAGTCTTTTGATTTTATATTCCCAAAAAGTTCCTTATAACTATCCTCATCAAAGATGATTTCAAAATACTCTGCACTTCCAATACGATGATGATATTCGCACTTAGGGCACACAAATAAATTTTCACGCAACTCTGTAATAGTGCATGTATAACGGCATTGAGGGCATTTCGTCCACAACCCATCAGGCGCTTCCTTTTTATCTTTTGTAGAGGTAGTAATTCCTTTTTTTATTCTGCGAAACCAGCTCCTCTTGGAATCACCTGACTCTTCATCACCTGCGAGATTTGCTTCAATATCTTCCTCTTTTTTCATTTACATTTTCTTTAATTAAAAAAACTTTGCCAACGGTGAACACGAAACGAAAACCTATGCAATAGTTACAGAGCTATCGAGGTAAACATCCTGTGTAGCATTTAACAAAGCAACTCCATCTTTAAAAGGCTTTTGAAATGCCTTTCTGCCCATAATGAGTCCCATGCCACCGGCGCGTTTATTAATTACCGCGGTTGTTACTGCTTCTGCCAGATCTGAATCGCCTTTACTTTCGCCACCACTATTAATCAATCCAATTTTGCCACTATAGCAATTTAAAACCTGGTAACGGCAAAGATCAATTGGATTATCTGAAGAAAGATTTTCATAAACAAGAGGTGACGTTTTACCAAATTTTACAGCATTATACCCACCGTTATTAGTTGGTAATTTTTGCTTGATAATGTCAGCCTGCAATGTTACTCCAAGGTGATTTGCCTGCCCAGTTAAGTCTGCACTGGTGGAATAATCTGTACCATTCACCTTGAAGCCATCGTTGCGCAAATAACACCAAAGGATTGTACACATACCCAGTTCGTGAGCTAATGCAAAGGCTTCGCTAACTTCCTGCAATTGGCGCGTGCTTTCCTGACTACCCCAATAAACGGTTGCGCCCACACCTACAGCGCCCATGTTATAGGCTGTTTTTACAGAGCCAAACATCGTTTGGTCAAATTTATTCGGATAACTTAATAGTTCATTATGATTAATCTTTACAATAAACGGAATTTTGTGAGCAAATTTTCTGCTTAAAATGCCTAACACACCAAAAGTGGAAGCTACACCATTGCAACCGGCTTCTATTGCAAGCTTTACAATATTTTCCGGGTCGAAATAAATAGGATTGGGTGCAAAGGATGCGCCTGCGCTATGCTCAATTCCCTGATCTACAGGAAAAATGGAGCAGTAGCCTGTACCTCCTAATCTTCCGTGATTCATTAATTGTTGCATACTCCCGATCACACGATTGTTACGGTCACTATTAATAAAAATGTCATCAATGTATGAAGGTGATGGAAGCGTGAGTGTGCTTTTATCCACCTTGCATTTATAGTTTAGTAATTCTTCACTTTTGTTTCCTAACAGTTCTTCAATTTTTTTTGTGGCCATATTTTTTATGAGATTTGAAATGTATGCAAACGTACAGGAATTTTTGCATTTTTTATTACCCGAAAAAACTAATGCTGCATTTCAAATAGTCGCCAGTTGGCGGAGACACCAACCGGCGATAGGGCGCTGTGGGCATTGCCCTCACCGCCCGCATTCAGTAAGCCAATGTGGCAATTTGCAATGCACCCAAAACTAACTGATTCAATGAAATACCAATAGTGCTCTTATAATTCCTCAAAAAACGAATTGATTAAATATGAGGGAGTTTTAAGCAGGCGGCTACCATACCAACTAAACATTTCACCATCTACTAAAACAACCTTAGTATCCGGCATTGACTTTTGAAGCTCCTGTTTATGCTTTTCTTCAAAAGGATAGGGCTCTGATGAAAGTAATACATATTGAGGCTTTAATTTAATAAGCTCCTCAATCGTTGTATCAGGATATCGGGTCTCATGTACAAAAACATTTTTCAATCCAGCGCGCTCCATAAGGTCGTTTATAAATGTACCTGATGCCGCTACCATATAAGGGTTTTGCCAAATTAAATAGACTGCGCTACGGCATACTCTTTTCTTTACAGCCTGTTTCAACTCACCAAATTTATGTTCAATTTCAGTTTTTAACTGAATAGCAGCATTGAGCTTCCCGGAAAGCCTTCCTAAATCTATTATCATTTGCAAAGCTTCTTCTAAGGTATTTACATCTGTAATCCATATATCACAAAAGCGGGCTATGTCTTCTATTTGCTCTTTTATATTTTCCTCTTTATTGGCTATCACTAAGTCAGGTTGAAGAGATTCTATTTCACTGATATGAATATTTTTAGTACCCCCAATCCGTTTTTTATTTTTAAACCAAATAGTGGGGTGAATGCAAAATTTAGTAATTCCAATAACTTCTTCATTTAGGCCCAAGTTATAAAGCAATTCTGTTTGGGAGGGCACTAGGGAAACAATGCGTGAATATTGCTTTTCTGGCAAGGTGCTTAAGATCATGCTGTAATATAGCCAAAAAAAACTTCCACCTTTGGGGGCGGAAGTCATTTAATTTACCTGCCTGGTTACAGGTTCTTCGGGTGCTGAAACTTTTTATGGGCTTCAGATTGGTTTTTTACAGGCACTGGATGGTCCATTTTTAAAATGGAGCGTTCTTCATAGGTATAAATAACTTTTATTTATGCAATAACTTCTTGGGTAAAATCATTGTCAAAATAAACTTCTTTCTATCAAAACATTTTTACAAAGTAAAAATGAGCACTTTAAAAAAAATAGAAGTTGACTGATACCGGATTTTTTCGATTTTTTTTTAGAACTTGGATAGAATCTGTTTTTCGAATGGAATCTGGATATTTATTTGATTAATGCCACAACATCAATCAACTTCTGGTACAAAGATAGAAGGCTTAAAGGTTGTGTGTAATAGCAAGATTGCCCTTTTTTACAATATCTATATTTACTATGCGCATCGTAAAAACACGGCAAGGTGAAATCGTAATGTTACTCCCTCAGGTTAAACCCGTGTATGTTATATACTAAATAATAATTTCAATATCAACAATTTAGACAAGATTTCTAAATATAAATAAAAAAAACAAGGCTGATTGTATTTAGCTGCTTTGCTCTCCAGAAAGGTATTGACCTATTTCAATCAGCCAATATTATTTTGCCAAACTCTGTATAATATCATACTTGGTTACGATATGGTAATTGCCACTTTCATCTTTACTCAATACGGCACCATTGTGTTTTGAAATAAGATTACTCAGCTTCTCAACGGGCATATCGTAGGGCACTACAGGATATTCTTTTTCCATAACCGACCTTACAGCCTGTTCTTTGATTTCCGGATTAGATAAAATATTATTGAATAATCCGCTTTCACTTAATGCCCCTACAATTCTATCGTCTTCCATTACGGGAATATTTTCTACATCGTATTTTTTCATAACCTCTATTGCTTCTGCTACTTTTTGATCGGGCATAATGGTCAATAATTTTTGAGTACCTCTGCCTGCCACGAGGTCTTTAAATGTTTTCACTTCTAAAAATCCTCTTTCCATCATCCATTGATCATTATAAATTTTGCCTACATAACGGCTCCCATGATCATGAAAAATACAAACAACCACATCATCTTTTTTCAAAGAATCTTTTAATTGAATTAAACCCTGAAGACAACTTCCTGCACTGTATCCGCAAAACAAGCCTTCTTCTTTAGCAATGCGACGCGCCATGACAGCCCCATCTTTATCAGTCACTTTTGTAAAGGCATCTATATATTGCATATCATAGTTGGCAGGCACAAAATCTTCACCAAAGCCTTCGCTTATGTAGGGATACACTTCCTTTTCATCAAGTTCGCCTGTTTCAAAATATTTTTTTAGCAAAGACCCATAGCTGTCTATAGCCCAAACTTTTATGTTAGGTTTTTTTTCTTTTAAATACTTACCGGTCCCTACTATGGTACCGCCGGTGCCCGTGGCTACCACCAGGTGAGTTACTTTGCCCTCTGTTTGTTCCCATATTTCAGGGCCGGTTTGTTCGTAATGCGCAAGTCTATTGGCCAAGTTATCGTATTGATTTACATACCAGCTATTAGGTACCTCTTCTGAAAGCCGCTTGGAAACAGAATAGTACGATCTGGGATCTTCTGGTTCTACATTAGTGGGACAAACGATCACTTCAGCGCCAACTGCTTTTAAAATATCTGCCTTTTCTTTTGATTGTTTGTCAGTAGTAGTGAAGATGCATTTATACCCCTTTACACATGCTGCAAGCGCCAAGCCCATTCCTGTATTGCCACTGGTGCCTTCAATAATGGTGCCTCCAGGCTTTATTTTTCCTTCCTTCTCAGCTACTTCCAGCATCTTTAAAGCCATACGGTCTTTGATGGAATTACCGGGATTAAAATACTCCACTTTTGCCAAAACAGTACAAGGAAGATTTTTTGTAATCTTATTTAGCTTTATTAATGGTGTTTCTCCTATGGTCTCCAAAATACTGTTTTTCCACATACCTTAAAATTTTGTGCGAAGGTAATTAAATCAAAAATCATTGAAAGCATTGCTACAAGTACGAGGTAAGCTATCTCGTAAGATTCAATAAAGAATTACAAAAGAAATTCCGATTATTTTAATTGATCTAAAAATTCTAAAGCCTTTTTCACAGATGCATCATAACGATTATTGACTTCATAAAAACCTTCTGTACTCCATATTTGGCGGGCTGTTAAAACTTTTATTTGCTTTTCGATCTGTTTTTTTACGTTACTATCTTTCAAGTTTACCTGTATAGAATCTGCTAATGCAAAGCGGGTATAAGCTTTAAGGGTACTATCTGAAACATTATAATTTTCACCAAAGGATTTTAATGTAAATTTCTTTAATTGTTGTGCATTGTTCATATAATTTATATATGCAAATCGGTATAAAGCCCCAGACATTACAGATTGCATCACCTCTTTGTTTAAAGCACTTGTATCAACACCTACAAATACATCTGGCGAAATACCACCACCGCCAAATACCACATGCCCGGAAGGAGTAGTGTATTTTTTTTCGTTGGTATGTTTTATCGAATCTGCATTACTCATTTCACCATGCTTAAACCTGTTAATGATATCATTATCATAATCTTTGATATTTCCGTCATAAGGCTTTTGAATGCTACGGCCAAGCGGTGTAAAATACTTCGCTACTGTGAGTCGAAGGCCAGAGCCGTCGCCTAAAACAAATTGCTCCTGTACAAGGCCTTTGCCAAAAGTACGGCGGCCAATAATTGTGGCCCGATCCCAATCCTGCAATGCACCTATCAAAATCTCGCTTGCAGATGCTGTGCCTTCATTTGCCAACACAATCAATGTCCCTTTTTCAAAAACACCTTCCTTATCACACCTGTATTCTTTTCTGGGCGAATGGGCACCCTCTGTATAAGTAATTAATTTATTGCCACTCAAAAATTCATCTGCTATATGTGTAGCCTCAGTAAGAATGCCGCCGCCATTATCCCTAAGATCCAGAATTAGCGCCTTCATTCCCTGCTGATGCAATTTATCCATGCCTTGCATGAATTCTTTATAGGTATTTTCTGAAAATTTATTTAACCGTATATAACCAGTAGTATCCGTAATCATATAGGCCGCATCCAGGCTGTATATAGGAATGGGACCACGATACACATCTATTTGTTTTAATACGCCTAACCTTCGTATAGTAACCTGCGCTTTACTTCCATCACTCCCTCTCAATAAATTTTTAAGCCTGTTGCTATTAATCTTATTACCTGCTATAAGAGAGTCATTTACTTTTATTATTTGATCGCCTATTTGCAAGCCGGCCTTAAAAGACGGGCTACCTGGGAGAACGTTAATTACAGTAGTGGTATCATTTATAATATTAAATTCTATACCGATACCATAAAAAATACCCTGTAAATCTTCATTTGCTGATTTAAGCACAGATGCAGGAAGGAAAACAGAGTGGGGGTCTAATGCGCCTAACATGCCCTGAATAGCTATGGTACCCAGTGAATCAATATTCTCCGAATCCACATAATTATTTTTTATAAGGTCGAGTACCTCCTGTACAGGCCGCTGCGGCTGCAAAAAGAAAATACCTCTATTGGGCATATTCGCTTTAATTCTATACCCTACAAACATCCCTGCTACCATGCATATACTTAGTAATAACGGAAGCCAAATATGTAATTTTTTATTGCGCATACTTTTTGTTGAACTATTTTTATCAGGAAGTTGCAAATTACCTTAATAAAAATCAAATAGAAATGGGTGTAATAAAATTGATTGCAGATAGTGGATCTACCAAAACAGATTGGTGCCTTCTAAAAGAGGCAAAAAGTACTTCCCAAAAAAGGCCACAATTCTTTTCCTCTCAGGGATTAAGCCCCTATTTTGTAAATGAAGATCAAATGGCTTTTATCATTGCAAATGAGGTGCTGCCACAGATTGGAAGAAATAATGTAAATGAAATTTATTTTTATGGTACCGGCTGTAAGGACAAACAAAATGCGCGTTGGATAAAAAAAGTACTTCAAAAAATATTTGAAAATGCAGTAATCCTAATTGACCACGATCTTTCTGGCGCTGCCAAATCTTTGTGCGGGCATGATAAGGGAATAGCCTGTATATTAGGTACCGGCAGCAATTCATGCTATTATAATGGATCGAGAATTCTCAGCAACAGTCCTGGCTTAGGCTATGTATTAGGCGATGAAGGCAGTGGGGCTTATCTGGGCAAAAAGGTAATCCAGCATTATCTCTACGATATATTTGATGCCGATTTGCGCGCCCGTTTTGACGCGAAGTTTGTTACCACCTCCAATGAAATTTTGAGCCGAGTTTACAAAAATCCGCTTCCTAACAGATACTTGGCTTCTTTTGCCATTTTTCTGGCAGAAAACAGAGGCCATTACATGATTGAAAATATTATTGAAGATGGATTGAATGATTTTTTCTTCACCCACATTATCCGGTACAAAGAAAGCCAAAAATTACCTGTGCATTTTACTGGTAGTGTAGCATTTGGTTTTAGAGATGTAGTAAGTAATTTATGCAACGGCTATGGCCTCATAGAAGGAAATATTTTCAAAAGCCCGATGGAAGGATTGGTAAGGTATCATGAAATTTAAAAATCACCAACTTAATGGTTAATGGATAATGATGGATTCCCGGAGGCATGAATTTTTATGTAAAATACTGCACTTATTATTCCATAATTCTTTCAATATGTGCCAAACGTCCATCTGTGGTCATCCCTTCAATAATTACACGAAAAGAGTGTGCAACGTCATTGTTAAAAAATTTCAATACCACCTTACTATTTCCAGGGCGGGTCATCACTTCTGGCTTCCACAATAGAGTAGTGCGCAGGTCAGTTTTATCAAATTCAGGATCAAAAGTTTCGTAATCAGGCGAATAAAATTGTTTTATAGGTGAATAGCCAATAATGGTATTGGATGAAAGCCCTTTACCTTTCTCTACCTGCTTATCACTGCCTTTGCGTGTATAGATGGCAATAGCCCCGCTGCTTCCACCTGCTCCGCCCATAAATGGTGGCCGCATTACCTTAATATAAGCAATATCAGATACAGGAATATCTGCCACCATATCTACACTTGATTGAATTTCATCTAAATAAATTAATGGTGCACCGCCGCGCCAGTCAAGTGAAGGCGGATTGGTAGTAGTAAGTACTTGCAACCCCGCTATTTTTCCCTGCAGGAAATTAAAAATACTATAGGCTGATTTTGCAAAAGGATCATTCACCATATCAAACTGATAACTATCGCCCCCTGAAAAAAATCCAGAAGTATATTTTTCATCCATTATTTGAATCGGAGTTTTTGTTTTCTTTTCTATTGTTACCGTTTGTAAAACTTTCCCCTTATATAAATTCAATTCATTTCGGGCATCCATTGATAATTGAAAATGCCTCGCTAAGCCGGAGGTATCTCCGTTATCAAATGCCGGCAACGCTTTTATCTGATATGGAAGTGCCGGCAATGTATTTTGCTGAAACTGCACAGTAATATCCTTATCTTTTACCTTAGGTAGCTGATAATAAATTTTTGCAGTGTCGAAGATGATGAGGTTAGGGTCTATAAACGCACCTGCACCATCTACAGGTACTGTAGTAAATTGGGTATTGCCCTTACCTTGGCTTATTATTAAAATAATGGCTCCTGCATTTCTTAATTGTGTAGGAGATGCACCATATATTTTTCCAGACAAGGCTTTGTAAGTAGTATCTGCCGGGTATTTAATATCAGGGTATTTTCCATTTAATAAATTGCCCCAGTTGTACCTACGCCAGCCGTTGGTAAGCATTACCAAATCTAGAAAAGCTCCGGCACTATCTTCATTATTTCTAAAATAAAATGCAGGATTATAAACTTTTCCTTTCAATTCGGAACTCAATAATAAATGTGAAATAATATTATCACTACTATCATTTTCTATAGCGGCATCGGTTACAGATATTGAAAGATTTGCAACCAGGCTATCCGGCACACTGATTTCAATTTCATTTTTAGCTCTTTTATTAAGGCCCCAGTGCTGCACATCGAAACCGGGTTCAAATAAATAATCTCCGTTATTTACAAACGTGATACGCTCTGCCAAAGGCTGCCATTGCTGGTTAAAAACGGTAATCGTTAATATGCCTGATGGTAAATTATCAGTAGGTATTAGCCCTGTAATTTTTCCATTTTTAATTCTTCTGTATATCTTAAATACCGGCTCATTGAACATGGTACCTATTATATGCAAACTGTCATTTTCAGCATTTGATAACACTAAAAAACTTCTTAATTTCTCATTGCCCACTTGCAATGCAACCCCTGCATTGGTAGCTACAGGAAGTGGAGTTGAATGCATAATACCCTTATCATCTCGCCACTTGGCAGTAAACCCTTCTCCCGGTTTAGGAGTAATAAAAAAATAACCCATTCCATCGTGCAAAACTTTCAGGCTGTCTTTAAATCCAAGTTCACTTTGAACAATTCCTTTGATAGGAATAGGGTTACCATACTGATCATTTGCCTTAAAAGCAATTTTGTTATTGACCCCTGTAATAATATTCCCTCCTTCAGGAAAAAAAGTAATAGAAGGGATTATTTTGGTAGTAATCTGGCTTCTTTTTGCAGACAGAATATGAATACTTTTATTGTAAATAACTGAAGAATCAAAGTTCAACATCCACTTGGTATAGGCTTTCACATGCAAGGCATTTCCTTTTAATGAATCCGGTATGGCATATTGCCCATAGGTAGTTCCTTCTACTATAGGGCTGGTAGTGCGATAGATCAGCCTGCCATTTATATCACTCCAATCCATATATAAGGTTTTGGCATTAGCAGCCGGAAGTAAATCCTTTATTAAATAACATTTGAACCAGATGGTATCTCCGGGTACATAAGCTGTCTTATCAAAATGCACATATATTTTTTCCACTCCATAGTTATTGGCATAATGGCTCATAATACTATCTACCTGCTGTGCAGAGGCAGAAATACAACAAAAAAGCAACGGGAAAATCCAAATTTTCATATCAAGGCAATATTTAAAAATATGGGTGTAATTTACCTTAAGAAATTATTGCATCCAAAGTAAAAGATAAAGTTGACAATCCATTGATAAAAAGCACCATAAAAATGTTTGTTCGATTTTTAACTAACGATGTAATATTTTTGATAAAAGTTTTAATATGGCATTTGAGAGAATTACCGAACAATCCTCCCTGTACAGGCATCTGGAAAAAAAATCAATAGAGGAGATTACAAGAAATATAAATGAGGAGGATGCTAAGGTAGCTGCCGCTGTAAAAAATGTATTGCCGCAGGTAAACGACCTTATTGGCGCTGTAGTAAAAAAAATGAAGGCAGGAGGCCGTTTATTTTATATAGGTGCCGGTACCAGTGGCAGGCTGGGCATATTGGATGCTAGTGAATGTCCGCCTACTTTTGGTGTTCCTCAGGGATTGGTAATTGGTGTAATAGCCGGAGGAAAAAATGCAATAGAGAATGCAATAGAAAATGCTGAAGATAATGAGGCTCAGGCATGGAAAGACCTTAATGAATACCATATTTCACCAGCAGACTTTGTAGTAGGTATTGCATCCAGCGGCACCACACCTTATGTAATGAGTGCGCTGGAGTATTGCCGGAAGCATCAGATAGTTACTGGCAGCATCTGTTGTAACCCAGACTCACCAATAAGCAAACTGGCCGATTACCCCGTAGAAGTAATTGTGGGCCCTGAGTTTGTAACTGGAAGCACCCGTATGAAAAGTGGCACAGCGCAAAAGATGATATTAAACATGATTACCACTACAGCTATGATTCAACTGGGCAGGGTAGAAGACAACAAAATGGTAAATATGCAACTCACCAATAAAAAAGTAGTAAATAGAGGGGTAAAGATGCTGATGGAAAAAGGAAACTTAAAAAACCTCGACGAGGCCACCACATTGCTGCTGAAATATAAAAGTGTAAAAAAGGCTTTGGAAAATCTATAAATAAATATTTCAGCTTTAGTTTTTTTAGTTTTAAATTTAGCAAGGCAAATAATTTATTTCATTCCTAAACCATTCTTTATGAAATATATATTTTTACTCCTCACCTTATTCCTTACAACATTTTTTCAGGGATTTTCTCAAAATAACACTTCACTATTTGCAATTACCGGCCAATCTGTAAAGAATTTTAATTGGATGGATATACGGGCTCTCAATATGAAAACGGGTAATGTAGAAAAGGTATTATTTGAAAATGGAAAAACAGAATTCAGTTATATAAATGCTGAAGACAAAACGCCTATAAAAGAAATCAAATTAAAAGGAACACCCACAAAATTATCAATAGGTGATACCCGTGTTGAATCACAACAAATCATTTTACAAAACCCAACGCCTACATCCCTATTAACAGCAGCCTTGGCCTTTGACAAAAAACATAATAGATTATTCTTTGCTACACTCCACGATGGGCGCCTTATCTGGCTTGACCTTGCAAAAGGCGGTCAAGCAAGTTTCTTCACCATTGATCAACCATTAATTGTACAATCAGATTATAATGACGAGGCAATGAACATCACCAGAATGACAATGGGTGCTGATGGTTATGGATATGCACTTACAAATGATGCCAGCCACCTGCTTCGTTTCTCTACCGGTAAAAAAATTGTAATTACAGATCTTGGGGCTTTGCTGGATGATGAAAACAACAAAAGCATCAGTATTCATAATAAATGCACCAGTTGGGGTGGCGATATTGTAGCAGATGCTTATGGAAAATTATATCTTTTTTCTGCAAGCCATCAGGTATTTGAAATAGATATCAAAACCAAAACGGCAAAACTAAAAGGCGCTGTCATTAATTTGCCCACTTCTTATACACTCAATGGTGCAGCAGTTAACGAAAATAATGAGGTAATAGTAAGCAGTGCCAACACTTATGATGGATTCTATACGATCAGTATGAAAGATTTGTCAGCTACCAAAATGCCTACCAGTACTCAGGTTTATAATGCATCAGACCTGGCAAGCAGCAATCTGCTATTTCAGACTAATAAAACGGGGAGCGCTGTGCTTCCGCAGTTCGAAATTTTAGGAAATAAATATATCTCCCTTTATCCCAATCCTGTGAGTAATGGAGAAGTAAAAGTAGTTTTTGAAAATCATTTACCCGGCCAATACAAAATTGCGCTTACAGATATTCAGGGCCGAATGATAGAAAATAGTGTGGTGAATATTCAATATCCCGGTGAGGCTGTAACCTTTAAAATAAAAACCAATCCAGTAAAGGGTGTTTATATGATAAAAATCACCAATAAAGAAAATTTCATTATTTATTCCGATAAGTTAGTGGTAGAATAAACTTTTCATTTAATTAGCACTTCCTTATTAGGTATTTGGTTTTTTATAAATTGTGTTATCAATTTATAAAAAACCTTTCCGCAATATCCATCTTCTACCTGCAAAGATTTAAATTTGTATTGATATGCAGGACATAGAACCATTTGAAAACTGGCAATACCTTTACAACTCTCAGGAAGATGAGCTGTCGCCCTTTCATGGCCGCGATTATAGCCAGTTTGAATTTATCAATACCATCTACAATTATTACATACATCCGCAGTGGGACGAGTTTGGAAGCCGTACATTATATATGAAAATATTAATGGTAGATTATGAGATGCATTACATGATCATTGAATTAATTGGTGAGTGGAACGATGCCATTGAAAATGACATCATGACGCTAAAGCGAGAAGTGATAGATGTATTTATTCGCCATGGCATTAATAAATTTATTTTAATTGCAGAGAATGTACTCAACTTTCACAGCAGCGATGATAGTTATTATGAAGAATGGTATGAAGATGTAAAAGATCAAAATGGCTGGATTGTTATTTTAAATATGCCCAAGGCTACACAGCATGATTTTCTGAGAGCAAGATTGAATAATTATATAGACCTGATAGATTTTCCACCCTGGCGTACCATCAAGCCAGATTTACTATTCAATCAAATAGATTCAGTCCTTTTACGCCGATTGGATTCGTGAGAATTTATTTTTCCAAAATTTTATATAAAAATATCGTCGTAATTTTGTTTATCTGAAATATATCAATCAACTGATTTATGACCTGGAAACAGTTATTTACTTCTTCAATAGGAAAGAAATTCCTAATGGCTTTCACCGGTTTTTTTCTGATCTTTTATCTGATAGTACATGCCGGAATCAATGCAACAATTTTTTTTAACGATAGTGGCCAAACCTTTAATGCAGCAGCTTCATTCATGCTACATAATTATGTAGTGAGAATTTTAGAAGTTGGGTTATTTGCCGGGTTTATCCTACACATTATTCAAGGTATAATGCTCTGGCGGCAAAATAAGGCGGCAAGAAAAATAAACTATCTAAAACAAAATTATGTAAAGGAAATAAACTGGAACAGCCGTGTAATGGGATGGCTTGGTACTTTTATTCTTTTATTTCTGGTAATGCATTTATATCATTTCTGGGCCGGCACCAAGCATGAATTGTACTTCCATGGGCCTGAAGTAAATCTTTATGAAGAAATGAAAGAAATATTTACAAATCCGGTTTGGTTTGCTTTATACATGATTGGTCTTGGTTCTCTTTTATTTCATTTACTTCACGGTTTTCATAGCGCATTTGAAACGTTTGGAATAAATAACAAAAGGTGGACCCCAATCATAATAGCTATTGGCGTTTTTTATTCAGTTGTAATTTGTTTGTTATTCGCCTCTATGCCTCTTGCTTTTATGGTAGGCTGGCTTCAGTAGGTTATTTTGAATGGTTAATCGTTAATGATTAGTGGGGATTTACTAATTTTAAAAGAAAATATTTTAATACTAACATAATGGCATTAGATGCAAAAATACCAGGTGGTGAAATGGCTCAAAAATGGGCTAATTACAAAGACCATGCAAAATTGGTAAGTCCTGCCAATAAGAGAAAACTGGAAATAATAGTAGTAGGTACTGGTCTTGCCGGCGCTTCTGCAGCAGCTACTTTGGGTGAGTTAGGGTACAAGGTAAAATCTTTTTGTTTTCAGGATAGTCCACGCCGGGCACATTCTATAGCCGCTCAAGGTGGCATCAACGCTGCAAAGAATTATCAAAATGATGGCGACTCAGTTTACCGTCTTTTTTATGAGACAGAAAAGGGAGGTGATTTTCGCTCACGCGAAGCAAACACCTACCGCTTGGCTCAGGTAAGTGGAAATATTATAGACCAATGCGTGGCACAAGGAGTTCCATTTGCCCGTGAATATGGCGGCTTATTAGCCAATCGTTCCTTTGGTGGCACGCAGGTACAGCGCACGTTTTATGCAGCAGGGCAAACAGGACAACAATTATTATTAGGAGCTTATGGAGCTTTGGAACGCCAGGTAGCCTTAGGAAATGTTACCATGTACTCCCGGCATGAAATGCATGATATTGTAAAAATTGATGGCAAGGCAAGAGGTATTATAGCAAGAAATTTAGTTACTGGAAAATTAGAAAGGTATTTTGGCCATGCGGTGCTTATTTGTTCAGGTGGGTATGGAAATGTATTTTATTTGAGCACCAATGCTATGGGAAGCAATGTAACTGCTGCTTGGAAATCGCATAAGAAGGGCGCATACTTTGCTAATCCATGCTATACACAGATTCACCCTACCTGTATCCCGGTTACGGGCGATCATCAAAGCAAATTAACATTGATGAGTGAAAGCCTTAGAAACGATGGAAGAATTTGGGTGCCCAAACAAAAAGATGATAAGAGAAAGGCCAATGAAATTCCAGAAGATGAACGAGATTATTATTTAGAAAGAAGATATCCTGCATTTGGAAATCTTGGGCCACGCGATGTAACCTCACGGGCTGCCAAAGAGAGGTGTGATGCAGGATACGGTGTAGGTACTACTAAAAAGGCGGTCTATCTTGATTTTGCTGATGCAATAAACAGGTATGGAAAAACCGAAGCACATAAAAAGGGATTCCAAAATGCTTCACCTGAAACAATTATTGAGCTAGGCAAACAGGTGGTTAAAGAAAAATATGGAAACCTGTTTGAAATGTATGAAAAGATTACAGGTGAAAATCCCTATGTCGTGCCCATGAGAATTTATCCGGCGGTGCACTATACTATGGGCGGCCTATGGGTGGATTATGAATTAATGACAACTGTTCCAGGCCTATACTGTTTGGGTGAAGCAAATTTTAGTGATCATGGTGCCAACAGGCTCGGCGCTTCTGCCTTAATGCAAGGCCTTGCAGACGGATATTTTGTAATACCCTACACCATAGGTAATTACTTATCGGGCGAAATTCGCACACCCGCTATCTCCACATCGCATGCAGCTTTTGAAGAAGCAGAAAATGCAGTACGGGAGAGAATAGAAAAATTGATGAATGTAAAGGGGACTGAATCTGTAGAAAGTTTCCATAAGAGATTAGGGCATATTATGTGGGAAAAATGTGGCATGGCGCGCAATGATAAAGGGTTGAGAGAGGCTATAGAAGAAATAAAAGTTTTGAGAAAAGAGTTTTGGGAAAACGTAAGAATCCCCGGTGAAATTTTTGAAATGAATCCCGAATTGGACAAAGCGGGAAGGGTAGCAGATTTTATGGAATTAGGTGAATTAATTTGTATGGATGCACTAAATAGGCGAGAAAGCTGTGGTGGGCACTTCCGTGAAGAAAGCCAGACAGAAGATGGAGAAGCAAAAAGAATTGATGAAGAGTTTAGCTATGTAGCTGCCTGGGAATATACAACAGATGGCGAGGTGTTGAACAAAGAGCCGTTGACTTTTGAATTGACAAAGCCAAGTGAGAGGAGTTATAAATAGATGAGTGAAATACTTACGATAAAGAATTTTGGTCCTATAAAGGATATGTCTTTTGAATTTAAAAAGATAAATATTTTTGTAGGTGATCAGGGTACTGGAAAGAGTACTGTAGCAAAATTATTTTATGTTATTAAAGAAGTACTGAATTTTGGGGACAGTAATAATCCGGAGCATAAAACGGATTGGAATATGATTCATTTTCATGAACAATTGGAAAATACCGGTATTAAAAATTATCTAAAGCCCAATACCTATATTGAGTATAAGCATTCTTTTAAATACTTGAAATTCGCTGAAAACAAAATTTTGATTGAGGAGAATAATGAAAAATATAAAGTTAATGACACGCATAAAAATAAAAATACTGATATAGCCGAATATATTCCATCCTATAGAGAAGCCGCAGTTTTACTTAAAGATTCATTAAATGCAATAGCAGCTGCAGGCGCTTCCTTGCCAAAATTATTTTACCTTTTTGGCCAGAGGCTTATCAATGCAAAGAAGAGTAAAAGGGTTTATAATTATACAGATGTTTTAAATGTAAAATACAGGTATTCTGATGATGAGGATATTATTATAATGAAGGATGGAAAAGAAATCCCTATAGGGGAATCCTCAAGTGCTGTAAATAGTGGAATACCCATGTTATTGGCATTTGATTATGTGGTTGATTCAATGCAGCCAAAACAAACAGCAGCAAACGCGTTTCGGACTTATACTAAAGCGAATCGGCCTTTTGTAATTATTGAAGAGCCGGAATTGAATTGTTTTCCGGAAACTCAGAATAAGTTAATGAAATATTTTATTTCGAAGTCGAAATATACTGTAAAAGAACAAGTTGATTTTTTTTGCGGTCTGGTGCTTACCACGCATAGCCCCTACATTCTGACCTCTCTTAATAATTTGATGTATGCTTATTTAGTAGGCCAAAAAGAACCCGTGGAAACAGATAAAATCATTAATAAAAAATACTGGGTCAATCCTGATGAAGTTTCGGCTTATATGCTTTTACCTGACGGAACCTACGAGGATATTGTGGATAAAGGGGAGGGATTAATAAAGGCAGAAAAAATTGACTCAGTTTCAAGAATTTTGAACAGCATATTTGAAAAATTATCTAATCTTGAATTTGCAAAGACATGAGTTTGATTTTAAAGAAGTGTGTTGAATATGATGAGGTAAGAAAAATTTGCGTGGCAGAAGATAAAGGAAAAAAATTTGAAATTGTAAATCGGTCTGGATTTCAAATCAAAAAAGTAATAGTTGATGGATGCCTTAAGCAATCGAAAAATGAAAAGAGATGCGATTTTTTAATGAGTATTGATAAAATCAACAACCCTGTTGTTTATTTTATTGAACTTAAAGGTGGTGATTTGATTAAAGCAGTAGAGCAACTTAATGATTCAATTACTTATTTAAAATCTGATTTTAGTAATTATGTAATTCATGCACGAATTATTGGAACCAGGGATTATAAGTAATCCAGAATATAAAAAACTTTTGCGAAGTACAAAATTGTCATTAGGAACTATCAAAAGAAATACAAATAAGTTCATGTCAGAAAAAATTTAATAATATGGAACATTACAATATGAATCTCACCCTCAAAGTATGGCGTCAAAAAAATGCTAATACCAAAGGCAGTTTTGAAACTTTTGAAGTAAAAGATATTTCATCAGAGATGTCTTTTCTGGAAATGTTTGATGTACTGAATGAAAGGCTGGTCAATGAAGGTAAAGACCCGATTACTTTTGACCATGACTGCCGTGAAGGGATCTGTGGTGCATGTAGTATGTATGTAGATGGCCGTGCGCATGGCCCGTGGCAAAAAAATACCGTTTGCCAGTTGCACATGCGGGCATATAAAGATGGCGATACCATAGTGGTAGAGCCTTGGCGTGCTAATTCATTTCCGGTTATTAAAGACCTAATGGTAGACCGTTCTGCTTTTGATAGAATTATTGAAGCCGGAGGATTTGTTTCTACCAATACCGGTAATGCAGCAGACGCAAATGCACTGCCAATAGAAAGAGAAAAGTCGGAGGCTGCATTTGATGCTGCTGCCTGTATTGGATGTGGCGCTTGTGTGGCAGCCTGCCCTAATGGATCTGCCATGTTATTTGTAAGTGCCAAAGTTTCCCAATTGGCATTATTACCTCAAGGAAACCCCGAACGAAAAATACGGGCACGAAACATGGTGGAACAAATGGACAAAGAAGGTTTTGGCAACTGTGGAAACATCCATAATTGCGAGGCTGAGTGTCCTAAAGGTATCAGTGTTGAAAATATAGCAAGGCTCAATAAAGAATTCCTAAGTGCTTCTTTCTTTCCGGAAGTATAGCCCGGCATGATTTTATCAATCGTTATTTGATTCTGGAAAAATTTAAGTCTTGAAAGTCAAAGCTAAAATCTGTTAATGGAGAGATGGGCTCCATTTTTATGGATTCAGGTTTTCCATTAAAATCCATTCCGAAAAGCATATAGCAATCTGCATCCATACTTCGGTCATTCCATCTAATGATAAAAGTATTCCCTTTATAGAAAAGCATTTCCCCTTTTAACCGGGGTGATTTAAGGGATTGCATCCAAAGCTTATTATTTTTTAAGGTTATTTCTATATCGCCAAACCATGGATCATTATATTTTCCGGTAAATGATTCCATATCCTGCTTCCCTGTTTTGGTATTTTGAACAAGCGCAATTTGTTTGCTTACTTCATCCATCACTTCACGGGCATTTTTTTCCATTGCACTCACACGATCTACATTTTCTTTAATTCTGTCCTTTCCTTTGATTCCAAAATAGGCATCCTTTATTGAATTTGTAATGGATGTAAAAGCTGCACCCGATTGTTGATTAGTAAATACAATAATCCCCAGTTTCATTTCAGGTATTAAGGTAACTTGAGTGACAATACCGGCAAGCCCACCTGTATGAGTTGCAATTTTATATCCCATTTCATCAGATAAAAACCAACCAAGGCCATAACTTTTGAAATGAGTATTATACATATTAGGCCAACTTATTGGTATAATGGTTTGGGGCGTCCACATATCATTATGAACCTCAAAAGAAAATAATTGTCTTCCATTTTCATATTTACCATTTTCCATCTGCATAATGGCCCATTTTGTCATATCTACAAGATTACTGTAAATGCCACCTGCGGCATTAGCCTTTTCATCCCAATCGCGATGTATTACCTGCACCTTCCCATCAATGGGTGCATGAGCATCTATTACATTTAATTTATTTTTCAATCGGGAATAAGAGGCTGCACTTTCACTCATGCCAAGAGGCATCATGATATTTTTTTCAATAAAGTCTTCCCATTTCATTCCTGATACACGATGTACAATTTCACCAGCAACAATAAACAGAAGATTATCATAATCATACTTTGTACGGAAATCTGAAACCTGTTTCAAAAAACGCAAATTATAGATCAGATCTTTTAGAGTATATAAATTACTATCAGGCCATATCATCAAATCACCAGCACCAAGGCCAAGGCCTGATCTGTGCGTAATAAGATCACGTACTGTAAAATTTTCAGTAACATAAGGAGTATATAATTTAAATTCAGGAATTATATCGGTAACTCTGGTATTCCAAGATATTTTTTTTTGATCTATCAACATTCCTAAAGCCGCAGTAGTAAAGGCTTTACTATTGGAGGCAATGCCAAACAATGTATGTTCATCTACTGGCAATCTGTTATCAAGAGATCGCACTCCATACCCTTTCTCATGAATAATTTTTCCATCCTTTACAATAGCTACAGCTATTCCCGGCACATCAAAAGCAGACAATGTTTTTTTTGTAATGGAATCAATTTGATTGCTGGTAAGTGGTTGGCCATACACAAAAGTCCTGGCTAAAGAAATATTTAAAAAAATAAAAAGGAATAGAAACTTTCTCATATCAGGCTAATTTAATACTCCGAAAATACTATAAATAAAATTGTCAATAATTTTGAGAAAGAGGCAACAGAATATTTTAAATTAAACAATAAGCTGCAATGTTACTATCATAGCCAACTTTGTGGCAATTTTCGGCAAAAAAATTAAATAAATATGGAGGATGTCATTTTACATTCAATTGAATGATCTGCTCATAATATTTTGAAGGGAATAAAATTTTTTTGATTATAAAATCTGCCCTTAAATAGCGAAGAGTTTTATAAATAGGAAGCAATAAAACAAACAAAGATGTTTTAGAATAACCAAGCAAATGCTTCACCTGATCAGGGACAATCATTTTTTGTGCTTCAATCAATATCTGGTATCTTATTGGCCCAAGATTTTTTCTGTATTGTTTGAAAAGGTCAATTGAATAATTACTTTTCTCAAGGTCACTATCTAATTTTAAGTACCTGTCTTTTTGCCAATCTTCATACGAAATGGGTAGCCCCTTTAGTTTCATCCTGCTGCCAAACCGATAAAACACATCATATACTTCACATTTTTCTTCAAGGCTCATTTTTTTTTCTAATAATTCATAGGAAGCAATGGAATAATGAATTAGCATATAAAGTACATCTAAGTAAGCCCAATCAGGGATGCTGCTTTGGCGATTTTTTTCTACTACTTTATGAATTGTATAGATGGAATCAATTGTTCTATTAGCTACATATTCAGAGGAAAAAATAATTTTCTTGGCGTAGGTAACAGTAGAGAACAAACGGCCAATTGGGTCTGCCGGCAATTTACCTGTAAAGTAAAGCCAGTCCACTGCTTTATTTAGAGCAAACTCTGCTGCGGCACCTCCAAAAATTAGCAATACTACATCAGATGTGCCCCATATTTTCCTAACAATAGAATCAATCTTTACAAAAGGCGCTGAAGTTGGTTGAATAAAACTTTGATTCGCTTCCATAGTAAAACTTATACTTCAGAAAAGTAATTCAAATTATTTAATCGGGGCAATATGGCCACGATATGAAATAGCATCTCTGAAGTTACTTATTACATTTAACCCTGCTGAACCATCATTGAAAATATCAAAATTCATTTCACGGATATTGGTGTTGTCCAATGGCACAATTTTTACCTGCCATCCATTTTTCTTTGCAGGAGATACCTTGTATTCAAATTTTACAGAGGTAAATTGTACACCCGCATCTGTTGGTGAAACAGGTGCCTGATATGCTCTTCCAAAATAGGGGAGATAGCTTACAAGCGTATCCTTTCCTACCGTTACATCATACGGTGTGTTTAATATCTTAATTTCACCACGTAGAGGCAACATAGTTTCTGCTGTGAAAATAAATTGTTGTGCTTGTATAAGACCCTGTATCTGGCTAGTAGTAGGTATATGATTGTGTTGGGATGTAGAACAACTTCCCAATAACATCACAACCAGTATTGGCAGCATTTTGAATGAATAATACTTTCGCTTCATTTGTTTCATTTTTCAAGATATCTACAAAAAATGCACCGCTTCATTTAAAATAAATGTTATTTAAATTAAATATCAAGAATAGCTAAAATAATACAAGTTGTAATTAATAGTTTTCCGATAGTTCTTCATATAAAATGGCTTGCCCGTTTGATTGGTGAGAGCTATTGGGGCTAATTTATTTTTATTCTGGAATAAGCCAAGTCACCAGATTGGTATTTCCTCCATTTTTGCGAGTTAATATCGTTTTTTATTTATAAAAAAATATCACTTTTTAATATAAATTGAGCATATTTTAAAACCTACTCATCTCAATGAAAAAAATCATAGGAATAATTTTAGGCTGCACCTATTTACTTTCGTGCCGGCCTACAGCTAAAATTATTACAGAGAAGAATAGGGATATAATTGTTATAGAAAATTTATCACTAACTAATACAAAATGGGTTCTTAATTCTCTAAATAAAAAGTCGCCTACTTTTTCAATGAATGAAAAGCCCTACATACTTATAAAACAGAATAATGAAGTGTCGGGCAATGCAGGTTGTAATTCTTTTTCCGGATCGTATGAAATTAAAGACAGTTTAATAAGCATTAAAAACTTAATTGTTACTTCCTCGGCATGCCCTGATCTGCCAATAGAATTAGCTTTTTTGAAAGCAATACGAATGACAAGAAGCTTCTTGCTGACCAATCATACATTACAATTAGCTGACACTACAGGCGAAATACTTGCCTGTTTCTCTGTTAAATAAATTGATTTAAACAATCTATTTTTTATAAACAGAATCCTTTTGATTATCAGCTACAGGAAAAGGAATTGCTCCACCACCTCCTTTATTGGGATTGGTGGTAATAGCACCAGCACCATTATCATTTTTTCTATAAGTATTATACATTGGCGAGCTACTTCCTAATCTGGTATCACGATAAATATGCATTTTAGCAGGAGGTCTATTGGGCAATTTTCTATATTGATGTGCCTCAGTAGTAGGTTTTTTATTTGTTGTAGAATCTTGTGCAGCCGCACCATTATAGCACAATAAAAAAATAGCAGAAATCATAAGTTTTACTAACATGACCATTTAATTTTATACCATTAACACCGGAATAATTGTGCCATGTATTTTAAAAATTCTAAAAGAAGTGCTTGCACAATCCAATATTTGTGATTACATTTGCATTACATAATCGCCCCAATTCCTCTAAATTTCCACACACCTCTTTCTACAGGGCCTTTTTTACACAGGCATAAGAAAATTAGGTTGATATTTTTTTAACACCTCAATCTATTTTTATGCAAAAAAAATCTACACTTTTTGTAGCATTATTAATGTCTGCAATGGTGCCAGCTACTTCAGTAGTTGCACAAACATCCTGCCCCAATGCCAGAATGATCTGGGTTGAAAATTTTGGTGCAGGAACTACTTCTGCCAGCAATCCGGATGTTGTTTCATTAGTCTATCAATCTACCGGTATTTTGGAAAACGAGGGCGTTTACAGAATAATTAACAATACCCAGCAAAAGCCGGAATGGCATGCATCAGCCGATCATACAGGTAATGTAGATGGAAGAATGTTAGTGGCAAACGGACAATCTGAAACATTTTACCAAAAAGTAATTACCAACACTGCGGGCTTTACAGAAGGCATCTATAATGCGAGCCTGCAGATAATGAACGTGAATATACCGCCCACATGCTCGCCCAACCCTTTAGTACCAATTATCACTTTTATAGTTGAATACAAAGACGCTGGTGGCAATTGGACTGCATTTGCTGGCTCACCCTATACAAGTGCACCAGTACCACAAACTACAATTCCTACTTGGGTAAATGTAAATGGAACATTTGTACTTCCGTCTCTCGGCAATTTTGTCCCAATGCAAATAAGGATTACTATATCTGATGGCACAGTTGGTGGTTGTGGCAATGACTTTGCAGTTGATGACATTTCGTTTTCACAATGCCCTGAAGGCGGTCCTACACCTGTTACATTTCTTGGTGTAAATGCCTATTCTAAAAACAATGGTGTTTCCATTGAATGGTCAACCTCACAAGAAATTAACAGCAAATCATTTACAGTGGAGAAAAGCCGTGATGGAAATGCAAGTTGGTCTGAAGTAGGCTCAGTCAATGCTGCCGGAAACAGCCAAGTAGAAAATAAATATGCTTTGTTTGATGCAAGGCCCTATTCTGGAATTAACTACTATCGTATAAAACAAGCAGATAGGAATGGCGAAGTACGGTATTCAAAAGTAGTGATGGTAAAAACTAGTTTTGTAAAAACTGCGATAGCCATTTTATCAAATCCATTCCAATCAGCGCTAAAACTTTCTGTATCAAGTGAAGAAGCAGGAGAGGTGAGTGCAAGAATAATGGACATTACAGGAAGGGAAGTAGCATCAGAGAAATGGACTGTTCCTGCTGGTGATAGCAAAAAAGATCTAAATTCAACTATTCGTTTACAAAGGGGAATGTATATCATCACTATTCAAAATAGCGAAGGAAAAAATATATTCAACGGTAAAGTAATTAAAGAATAACATTTTCATTGTTTAAATTTAAAACTGTTTTCCACCAAAGGAAAACAGTTTTTTTATTTTAATATAGCTATGGATACTTCTCTTTCAGAAATTAAAAAAGAATTACAATTTAAAACCAAAGCAGAGCTATTAGATTACTGTATCAGGTTGCTAAAATTTAAAAAAGAAAATAAAGAGCTTATGGCTTTTCTCCTGTTTGCACTGGATGAACAGGCCTTTATTGAAAATGTAAAAAAGGATACCAATAGCCTCTTTGAAGAAATTAATTTTTCAAATGTGCATTTTATAAAAAAAAGTACTCGAAAAATTTTAAGGATGATAAATAAAAATATTCGATTTTCTTTATCAAGGCAGGTAGAGGCAGAACTATTAATTCATTTCTGTAATTGTTTTGTTATCTATTCTATCCCAACCAATAAAAGTAGGCAACTCTTGAATATTTATGAAACACAGAATAAAAAATACAATCAGGCACTTTCCACTCTTCATGAAGATATCCAGTATGATCTTAACAGGCAAATAATAGAAACTAATAACGGATCCGGCGAACAATCTAATAATTAAAGATTCAACCTCACTCCTGAATTCTATATTTTATCAGTTAAGGTGTTTGTAGTATTTAATCATTTTTTTATACTCAGCAGCAATAAAAAATTGTGACCTTTTCACAAACCCCAGAATGTAGATCTGAATATACTTAGCTAACCAATAAACTTTCTTTCTGATTAGGTTACCTTTTAGTAATTGAGGCATTAATATCTATACCCGCACCAACAAACAATGAAAAAATTAATTTTAGCATTCATAATTTCAGCCTCATTTGCAGGCTGCAGTTCACTGGAGAATACTAAAGCAATTGATACCACAAAAGATTCTACATCAACAAGAATAAAAAACAATACAGACTCACTGAATGGGCAAATTAAAGAAAATACAGATTCTGCAAAAGCCCGACTGGAAAGAAGTAGTGATTCTGTAAAACAAAAAATAAAAGAAAAGTTTGATAAAAGAGATTCTGTAATTAAAGACAAATAATTAAAAGCGGGACTGGGTTTCTATCCAGTTTCAAATTTAATAACAAGCAATCGTTAAAGCCCTGTTGTTCTCAACGGGGCTCTTTTTTTTAAAGTCTCAGCCCATCATTTTAAGTTTACACATTTTGCCCAATCATTCCGAAAATTTTCTAAAATCTTATATAAATAATTAAATCAGAATTAGTTACTTTTATAATGAAATTATTCTAAACCCTTATTTTTAACTTTTAAATTCATTTCTATGTCTGCAAAAAAAATTATTACTTTCCTTTCACTTGCTTTATGCCTTTGTGTAAGTGTGCCTGTTACCGCCTCTGTACCTGCTAATTCTGAGCCTACGCCAAAAGAAATTTTAGCAAACAAGATTGAAACAAGACTTGTTGAAATAAAAAATATGGATAAAAGTAATATGACTCAGGTAGAAAAAAGAGAGCTTAGAAATGAAGTAAAAAGCTTAAAAAAGGAAGCACGCAAAAGTGGGATTTACCTTTCTGTAGGTGCTATTATCATAATTGTTCTTTTGCTTATTTTACTTTTATAATTCTTACACAATTGTTGAATTAAATTTAAAAAAGGTCAAAAAATATTTTTTGGCCTTTTTTAAAGATTTTATCAGGATTTTTGTTTGCCCCCAACTATTACCATTACAACCCCAGCTACAGCCAATATAGCCCCTGTATAACTTGGCCATCCTATCCATTTATTTTCAGTTTTGTTTACCTGAATTGGTCCAGCATCAATGATATTTTTTTCTACAGGAACAGAGAACCCTTGAAAAACTATCATGGCAATTCCTATCACAATTAAAATTCCCCCAACTATTTTCATAAACTTATATTTTTAATAACTAAAAAATTAACAAAGCAACCTTGTTACAATAAATTTGCCACTTTTTGAAAATGTTTAATTTTAATACCGAAGATGCAATCCAAAAATAAAGCAGCAATAGGATTTATTTTTATTACACTTTTGCTTGATATCACAGGACTGGGTATTATTATTCCTATACTTCCCAAATTAATTGAGGAGCTTATCCATGGTAATATTAGCCAAGCAGCAAGCTATGGTGGCTGGCTTACATTTGCGTATGCTTTTATGCAATTTATTTGCTCCCCTCTTATTGGTAATCTTTCAGACAAATATGGCAGAAGGCCGGTACTTTTATTTTCACTATTGGGTTTTGGTATAGATTATATTTTTCTTGCTTTAGCACCTACTATCGGCTGGCTCTTTGTTGGCCGCATAATAGCCGGCATTACAGGAGCAAGCTTTACTACAGCTACAGCCTATATTGCCGACATCAGTGCCCCTGAAGATCGGGCAAAAAATTTTGGAATGGTAGGCGCAGCTTTTGGCTTAGGTTTTATAATTGGCCCTGTAATAGGTGGCTTTCTGGGGGAGTATGGTTCCAGAGTACCCTTTGTAGCATCGGCCATTCTTACCTTCATCAACCTTATTTATGGCTACTTCATACTGCCTGAATCTTTACCCAAAGAAAGGAGGCGCCAGTTTGAATGGCGAAGAGCCAATCCTGTAGGTGCTTTCAAGCATTTGAAAAAATACCCGGAGGTAGCGGCGTTATCTATTTCATTTTTTTTGGTATATATGGCTGGGCAATCAGTGCAAAGTGTTTGGTCATTTTTTGGAATAGAAAAGTTTCACTGGTCACCTAAAATGATAGGACTGTCTTTGGGTACAGTAGGGCTATTAGTTGGACTTGTGCAAGGGGTATTAATAAGATGGATAAACCCTATTCTCGGAAATGTAAAAAGTATCTATTTTGGTTTTGGACTGTATGCCTTAGGCCTTATTCTTTTTTCGTTAGCCACTCAAGGATGGATGATGTTTGTTTTTCTAATTCCATATTGTTTAGGAGGCATTTCCGGGCCTGCATTGCAATCAATCATTACTGGACATGTACCAGGAAATGAACAGGGTGAATTGCAAGGGACGCTCACCAGCCTAATAAGTGCTACATCCATTATCAGCCCGGTTATCATGACTAATTTATTCGCATTTTTCAGTTCAAAAGAGACCGTTGTTTACTTTCCAGGTGCTCCATTTTTTTTAGGTGCGCTTCTTATGATAGCTGCCGGGCTTATTGCATACAAGATTTTACAAAAAGAGGCTGCCTGATTTTAAAAAAGATTTCCCGAAAAAACTATTAGGATTGAAGTAAAGCCTTTGCTGCCTCAAAAGAATTCACAGGGTACTGACAAACTCTATTCCTGCAAACATAAATCAGGGTTTCTGATGTGATTTTTTTATCGGCCAATAAGGGCAACCCCACATCAGCTTCTCCACCAGCATATATATTTGCGGGAAAGAAACCCGCATTAAATTCTAATAATTTTTGCTGCCAATTATCACCAAGAATGATAATTTCATTAATTCCAAAAGTCAATAATAACTGCACCTGAGCCCAATTACTAAAATACTCCGGGCTTTTTATCATTTGATTCCACACATTTTTCACCATCTGTTCTGCGCGCCTTTTATATTCATCTTTTTGAAAAAAAATACTTATCAACAATAAATTTTTAGCCATTACACTATTTGAGGCAGGAATTACATTATCTGTAATTTCAGATTTTCGTACTATCAGCTCGTCATAATTTGTATCTGTGTAAAAATACATGCCTGAATTTTCATCAAAAAAATTTGCATCTGTATATTCCATCAATTCATACGCCTTTATTAAATATTTTTTTTCAAAACTCACTTGGTAATAATCTATCAATGCACTAATTAAAAAGGCATAGTCGTCCAAAAAACCATGAATAGTAGCTTTAGCATTTTTATAATTTCTAAAAAGTGAATTGCTCTTTGTACATATATTATTTAATAGAAAATCTATATTCCTTTTTGCTACTGATAAATATTCAGTAACGCCAAAAGATTTATAAGCATTGATATACCCAATACACATGATAGCATTCCAGGAAGTCAAAACTTTATCATCAAGCCCTGGCGGTATCCTTGCATTTCGCTGGGTTAATAATTTTTTATTGATTAAATCTATTTTATTTATCCAGGCACTATCGCTCCAAACAATTGCCTCTGTACTTAAATTAAGATCAGGTATATTTTTATTATGCTCCCAATTACCCTCATGCGAAATCCCCGCCATGCTTGCATAAAAGCCAGTATCTTTTTTTAGAACTTCCTCTATCTGAGAATAGCTCCATACATAGTATTTTCCTTCTTCGCCTTCACTATCGGCATCAAGTGATGAAAAAAAACAGCCATCCTTGCCTATAAGTTCGCGCTCTATAAACTCAAGAGCATTCTTGACAATCCAATTATTTAAGTTACTTTTTGAGTATTGAGCTGCATGGCTATATAGGCTCACCATTTGCCCATTATCGTACAGCATTTTTTCAAAATGAGGAACATGCCATTTTGCATCTGTAGCATATCTGGAAAAGCCACCACCTATCTGATCAAATATACCACCCTGCGCCATCTGAGATAATGAAGTATTCAACTGCATGACAGCATTTTTATCGCGATTGAAATAATTTGCTGCCAATAAAAAATCCCAAACAGCAGGCATCGGAAATTTCATATTTCCTTTCAATCCGCCAAACTTTGGATCACACTTTCTTAATAAAACTTCTACTAATTGTTCTATATTTTTTTTAGAAAACTGAACAGTCTCATTATTCCACTCAGAAAATTCCATTTGTGCAATTCCTTTGCTCAATGAGGCACCTTGGTCTATTAATTTATCCGGCTCATTAATATAAAGCCCCGAAAAATAATTCAATAATCGAATCCAATTTTCTTTGGGAAAATAAGTAGCGGCAAAGAAGGGTCTTCCATCAGGAAGCGCCAAAGCATTCAAAGGCCATCCACCGTTTCCATTAATCAAATATGCTGCATCCATATATACCTGATCCACATCGGGGCGCTCTTCCCGATCCACTTTTATGCAAATAAAATGCTCATTCATGATGCGAGCCACTTCCACATCTTCAAAACACTCATGCTCCATTACATGACACCAATGGCAAGCGGCATATCCAATACTTATCAGAATTGGTTTGTTTTGCTCCACGGCTAACTGCAACGACTTTTTATTCCAGGCTTTCCAATGCACAGGATTGTTTGCATGTTGCAGCAGGTAAGGGCTCGTTTCATGAATAAGATCATTGGGCATTACGATAAATTTGATCAATATTGCAAATTACACAAAGCGTGCCCAATCGGCAGGCAGATTATTAAAAGATTTTGATAAGTAAATGCTTATTTGCATAATTTAGCCCTACATGGCTTCATCAATATTCACTCATATCAGTTTATTAGCAGGCACTCACCAGCATTGCTCTTTCATAAGAGGAAAGGCGATGAAAGAGCTGCCCTCTATTGAAAATGCTTACCTCATAATTGAAGACGATCATATAGCAGAATTAGGTAGAATGGAAGACTGTAAATTCCAAGGAACAAGATTGGATGCAGGAACTATAGTACTTCCCGCATGGTGCGACAGCCACACACACCTTGTATTTGCAGCGAGCAGGGAAGAAGAATATATAGATAAAATAAATGGGCTGACCTATGCTCATATAGCAGAAAAAGGTGGAGGGATTCTCAACTCAGCACAAAAATTAAATGATGCTACTGAAGATGAGCTTTTTATTAAAGCCTGGCAAAGGCTTGAAGAAATAAAATTAATGGGTACTGGTGCGGTAGAAATAAAAAGTGGTTATGGCCTTTCACTTGAAGGTGAATTAAAAATGCTGAGAGTAATTAACAAATTAAAAGCTAAAAGTGAACTGAAAATTAAAAGCACCTTTTTGGGTGCACATGCATTTCCAAAGGAATATAAAGATGATCATGAAGGGTACTTACAGCTGATAATAGAAAAGATGTTGCCACAAATATCAAATGAAGGCTTAGCAGATTACATTGATACATTTTGTGAAAGTGGATTTTTCAATACGGAAGAAATGATCAGAATTTGCACAGCAGGAAAATCTTATGGGCTTAAACCTAAGCTGCATGTAAATCAATTAAATAGTATTGGTGGCATTGAGGCTGGCATTCAACTTGGCGCTTTATCTCTCGACCATTTAGAAACACTTACCGAAAATGAAATAGCGCAATTGGGAAAATACAAAGGTGCTTCTACCTTATTACCAACCGCTGCCTATTTTTTAAGAATGGATATGCCACCTGCAAGAGCCCTGATAAATGCAGGCGCCGCCATTACACTCGCCTCAGATTACAATCCCGGTTCTTCGCCATCCGGAAATATGAACTTAGTGCATTCATTGAGTTGCATACAAATGAAATTACTACCCGAAGAAGCTATAAATGCAGCAACTATAAATGGGGCTTGCGCAATGGAACTCGAAAAGGAATATGGAAGTATAACAGTTGGAAAAAAAGCAAATTTAATTTTTACCAATCCCGTACCATCACTATCATACCTATCTTATGCATTTGGCAATAATCATATAAAAAAAGTAATGCTCAATGGAAATTTTATTTCATAAATTATACTATGACCAACCATTTTAATACCTATTCAAAAAAGGATCTGTTACAACTAACTCACCTGAGAAAATTCGAAACCAAACTCGGTGAAGTAGTTGAAGCGCCAGGCCAAGCAAACTCGCTTGAAGAATCACTGAGAAAATCAACAAGTAAATATGTAATCATCGGCGTACCGGAAGATGCAGGTGTAAAAGCAAATATGGGAACTGGTGGTACAAATACGCTCTGGAATTCATTTTTAAAATCCTTTTTAAATATTCAAAGCAATGATTTCCTGAGTGGCGACAAATTGATGATAGCAGGCTACTTTGATTTCAATAAAGAACAAAACCTGATTGGTGCAAATGCTCCGGATAATGAAGAAAGATTGTTGGCTCTGCGTTCACTTGTAAACCTAATTGATCATGAAGTAGAAGAAATAGTAAAAGCAATTATAAGCAATGGTAAAATACCCATCATAATAGGTGGGGGGCACAATAATGCATATCCGGCAATAAAAGGTTCTGCAAAGGCGCTTTATAAAAATGAGCTAATACCATTAGCACAAATAAATTGTATCAATCTGGACGCCCATTCAGATTACAGGCCGGCCGAAGGAAGACATTCTGGCAATGCCTTTCGCTACGCAGATAATGATGGATACCTGAATAAATATTGCATTATAGGAATTCATGAAAATTATTTACAACAAAATGTTTTAGGCGATTTAATAAATAATCCCTTTATTGATTTTATTTCTTATGAAGATATTTTTATTCATGAAAGGAAGGATTTTATCCAAGCCGTTTCACATGCCATAGGGTTTACCGATGATAATTATACCGGAATTGAGCTCGATATGGACAGTATTCAGCATGTATTAAGCAGTGCACGTACACCTTCAGGGCTCTCCCCATTGCAGGCAAGGCAATTTATTAATTTTGCTGGACATCATGCCAAAATAGCGTATGTACATATATGTGAAGGCGCATCAGAATTATCAAATGGCGGACAGGATGCTACCACTGGTAAGCTTGTAAGCTACCTGGTGAGTGATTTTGTAAAGGCAAATCAAATAGCACATTGAGCATAAAAAAAGCCCCGCAAATAAGGGGCTTGGTATATTGAAAACATCAATTACTATTGCGGACTTAGGTATTGAGCATAAGCATAACCTTCATCTCCATTTTCATTTTTGATCAACCACCATTGATCATTTGCTTTGCTAAGTAATGTTACAGTAGCGCCATGAGCTGCTTTTCCAACAATAGGCTGGTCTGTTCCCGGGCCTTTGCGAATATTTAAATTGGTGCTGTCGGTAGTGACCGTAGCCTTAGTTCCTGCACCTGCAGCAACATTTACATCCAAAATCAAGTCACCAGTGCGATAATCAGGGTCTATTTTATTATAGATATCCCACAGTTTATCTTTGGTTTCACCACTTGCTGCCTCTCCACTTACATGAAGCACATTATTAACTTCACTTACATTTAGATTGCTTACATCAGCCGCTGTGGCTGCGTCTAATAATTCTTTATATTTATCTTGTAGTGCTGACATTTTTATTTATTTAATTGTTAATTGGTTATTGATTTTTGCAGGATTCAGGCTGCTGATGGATTGCATTAATTTAGGCAAATCACTACGTTTAATTGTTCCTGTAAGCGTTACTACACCATTGTCCACTGTGGCTTTTACTGCCGGAAAATCTTTCGTAGCATCTGTTACCCCTTTGCTTAAATCAGTACCTGTAGCAATTGCCGGTGGAGGTGGGGGCGGCGGTGTTACTGTGGTATTGTTTGTTACAGATTTTACACCTTTTATATCCTTAGCGGTACTCTCTGCAAGGGTACGGGCAGCATCATCTTTTACTTCCCCACTTAATGTGGCTACGCCACCTGATACACTGGCGGTAGCGCCTGTAAGTTCAGGCATTGAGGCAAATTTTTCTGTAATCTTAGCTTGTACATCACTATCCTTTGGTTTACATCCAAAAAATAGTACTGATGCCATAAAAAATACGGCTATCAAATTTTTGCTGAATTTCATTTTTTATTATTTAAAGTGAATAATTGGGTGATAATACAAATTTATCTCCAAAAAATATTTTTTTTATTTTTCTATTTTTTTATAAACAACTCAACCTGCCTCCGTCAACAGGTAAGTTAATTCCTGAAATATAACCAGCCGCAGGCGAACAAAGGAAAGCAACTACTGAGCCAAATTCTGCAGGCGTACCAATTCTTTTCAAAGGGATACTCTCAGCATATTGTTGATCTATTTCATCTGTTGATTTATTTTGCTTTGTTGCATTTCCTTGTATCAATGAATTATACCTGGCAGTACGCGTATAGCCTGGTAATACATTGTTTACAGTAATGCCATATTGACCCAATTCACCTGCAAGGGTTTTAGCCCAACTCGCTACGGCGCCACGAATCGTATTGCTTACGCCCAAACCTGGAATTGGTTGCTTAACGGAGGTAGAGATAATATTTACAATTCGGCCATATCCACTTTTTATCATGCCGGGTAATACTGCTTGTACAAGAATATGATTACAAATAAGGTGGCTTTCAAATGCTTTCAAAAATTCTTCCTCATTTGCATCAAGAATATTTCCCGCTTTAGGGCCCCCTGTATTGTTTATTAAAATATCAATAAAATTCCCCTTTTGCATAAAGTGGGAAATAACATCCTTCACATTGGTAGAGTTGGAAAAATCCGCAATTAAATATTGGTGCTGCTGCCCCTGCGAAACATCCAGTTGTAGCAAAGCATCTTTTAATCGCTCCTCATTTCTGGAAAAAAGGGTCACATTCGCACCTAAGCCAGCTAACTCAATCGCTGATGCCAGGCCAAGGCCCTGACTACTTCCACACACGAGGGCATTTCTACCTATTAGGTTTAAATCCATTTTTTGTAATGATTAGATAGTATCGAAGGTATGCAAGAATTTTTTTTTGCCTAACATCAATTGTGTAAAGTCAGGTAGAAGATAATTATTACCAAAATATATTTTTCGACGTGAAATACTCAATTTTTGAATTAAGTATGGTTTTAATATTGCATTTCTATATTTTTTGTTAGATGCTAAAGTAAAAGCTCAAATTCTTGTCACAATATTTTTTAAACCATAATTACTATATTTCCCAAAATCAATTTTCATAATTTCGCACAGCAAAAAAAAATGAATGGCCGACAAAGAAATGTTTGATTATAATGAAGACTCTATAAAAAGTCTCGACTGGAAAGAGCATATCCGGCTGCGCCCCGGTATGTATATAGGCAAATTAGGCGATGGAAGCAGCCCTGATGATGGTGTGTATGTTTTGCTCAAAGAAGTAATTGATAATTCTATTGATGAACATACCATGGGTTTTGGTAAACACATTGATATTTCTATAAAAGACAAAATAGTTTCAGTGCGCGATTATGGGCGGGGAATACCGTTGGGCAAAGTGGTGGATGTAGTAAGCAAAATAAATACCGGCGCTAAATATGATAGTAAAGCCTTTCAAAAAAGCGTAGGCCTCAATGGTGTAGGTACTAAAGCAGTGAATGCATTAAGTGATTTCTTCAGAGTAACAAGCACTCGTGAAGGGAAGCAAAAAATTGCAGAATTCGAAAAAGGGATCTTAGTACATGAAAGCAAGGAAATAAAAACCACCGAAGAAAACGGTACCCAGATAGACTTCACGCCAGATGAAAAGATTTTTAAAAACTTCAGATACTTGCAGGAATTTCTGGACAATCAGTTTTGGAACTATTGCTATCTCAATGCAGGATTGGTAATAAATTATAACAGCAAGAGGTATGTAAGCAAGAATGGATTGCTGGATCTATTGCAACGCAAAACAAATGAGGATGAATTGCGCTATCCAATTATTCACCTAAAGGGAGATGATATTGAAGTTGCATTTTCACACAACAATCAATATGGTGAAGAATACTACAGTTTTGTAAACGGACAGTTTACTACACAAGGTGGCACCCATCTTTCGGGTTTCAGGGAAGGCTTTGTCAAAACGATTCGCGATTTTTATAAAAAAGATTATGACTTTGCAGATATCAGAGGCAGTATTTGCGCAGCAATAAGCATTCGGGTGCAGGAACCCGTTTTTGAAAGCCAAACTAAAACAAAATTAGGTAGCACCTTAATGTTTGAGAAGGGTACCGCCGTAAAAACATTTATAACAGATTTCCTTGGCAAGGATTTGAATAATTTTTTGCACAAGAACCCAGAAGCAGCCGATGCCATCAAGAGGAAAATAGAGCAGAATGAGCGAGAAAGAAAAGATATGGCCGGCATTAAAAAACTGGCCAATGAGCGGGCAAAAAAAGCAAATCTTCATAACAAAAAATTAAGAGATTGCCGGTATCATTTTAATGATGAGGCTGAAGGAAAAAATAAAGAAGAGGTCAATACAAAAAAACTGGAATCTACTTTATTTATTACCGAGGGCGATAGTGCCAGTGGCTCCATTACCAAATCAAGAAATGTAGAAACCCAAGCAGTTTTCAGCCTTAGAGGCAAACCGCTTAATTGCTTTGGCCTCACAAAAAAAATTGTGTATGAAAATGAAGAATTTAATTTGCTACAGCATGCACTGAATATAGAAACCGGCTATGAAGATTTAAGGTATAATAATATTGTAATAGCTACAGATGCAGATGTTGACGGTATGCACATCAGGCTCTTATTGATGACTTTCTTTTTGCAATTTTTTCCTGATCTGGTCAAAAACGGGCATCTGTATATTCTGGAAACTCCGCTATTTCGAGTGCGTAATATGCCCGGAAAAAATAAAGAAAAGCAGGAAACAATCTATTGCTATGACGAAAGTGAAAAGCAAAAAGCAATACAAAAAATTGGTGGAAATCCAGAGATCACCAGGTTTAAAGGTCTGGGCGAAATATCACCGGAAGAATTTGGAAAATTCATAGGTGAAGACATCCGATTGCAACCTGTGATGCTTTTGCCTGAATTGCATATTCAACAATTATTGGATTATTACATGGGCAAAAATTCGCAGGAGCGGCAAGACTTTATAATAGATAACCTAAAGGTTGAATTAGATCTGGTAGAAGAATAATTATTTATTAATCAAAATTTTATAACAACAACATGCATATTGTTTTTCAGCAGGCGGGTAAAGATGTTCTTGAACAAGGATTGGAGCCTGATAACGCAATTGATAAAAAGGTAATTTATCTAAAAAGTGATTATTCATTTGGGCCGGTTGAATACCCTGTTTCAGATGAAAACCCAAGAAAAAGAAATGAATGGTGGAAAAATATTGCTAATGACGAAAATAACCAATCATTTACTGAGGTAGATGATGAAGATATACGCATCATAAAAGAAATAAAAGCGTCGCTTGAAAATAATGAGGGTGTTGAATTGTGGATATGGATTGCCCCGAATAAACAAGATGTATCAGGATATTATTTTTTGCTTAGCCATCTTTCAGAATTCACAGGAAAATTATTTGTAGTTTGGCTCAACAATCTGCCGTTTATAAATGATAAAGGTCAAATTTTTTATCCTAAGTACCTTTCAGAAATCCCTTCCAAAGAATTTTTAAAAGCGAAAAAATTGTACAGAGCTGTCACATTTGGCGAGCTGGAAGTAGATTTAGACGAATGGAATAAATTGTGCCAAGAAAATAAAGCAGTTCGCATATTAAAGGACCACAAAAAACTAGTTCAACATGATGAAGCTTATTTCGATAAAACAATTCAAAGTTTCATAACTACAGATTGGCAAAAGGTTTCAAAAGTGTTTCAGCAATTCAACCATAAGAGCAGTGAAACTTTGCCTGAGGAGCTTTTTCTATCGCGCATAAGAAATTTGATAGCACTTACTGATATACAAAGCCAGGGCAACCCTGCTGACAAAAAAGAATGGGAAATTAAAAAAGGAACAGAAGCAGTAATCGCTCCGGAATAATGGAATTTTTAAAGTAGGGATTATGAATAAATTTTTAATTGCGGGACTTGGCAACACAGGTGCTGAATATAATCACACAAGGCACAATATTGGATTTGATGTAGTAGATGCATTTGTAAAAAAACATGGTGGGTCATTTGCCACGGCTCGGTTTGCTGATATAGCAGAGGTAAAGTGGAAGGGCAAAATATTCTTTTGTATAAAGCCTACTACTTTTATGAACCTAAGTGGTAAAGCGCTAAAATATTGGCTGGATAAAGAGAAAATACCCATAGCGCAATCACTCACCATAGTAGATGATCTGGCGCTACCGATTAACAAATTAAGGTTGCGTAAATCAGGAAGTGATGCCGGGCACAACGGGCTAAAAAATATACAGGAATTATTGGGAACTGATGCCTACCCCAAGCTGAGATTTGGAATTGGCAACGATTTTTCAAAGGGAAGGCAGGTAGATTTTGTACTTAGCCCGTGGCTACCAAAGGAAGTACCTGTGATACTGGCTAAGATAGATAAAAGCATAGAAGTGATTGAAAACTTTGCCATTTTGGGAATCGAAAAAACTATGAGTGATTTTAATCATTTATCTATTGAAACACTTTAAATTACAGATTAGTTCATTATTAATTTTGTTTTATATATTTTCGCAGAACCTATGGAAGACCAACTAAATGCGTTAATATGAAAATATTTTGTGTAGGGCGTAATTACGCCAGCCATGCTAAAGAGTTGGGTAGCGAAATTCCGACTGAACCGGTCATTTTTATGAAGCCGAAAAGTGCGTTGATTCAGGGGCACACTCCATTCTATTATCCGGAGTTTACCAATGAATTGAATTACGAGGCAGAACTGGTAGTGCGTATCAGTAAAAATGGGAAGTATATTCAGGAAAAACATGCCTCCAATTACTATAATGCCATTACTGTCGGAATTGATTTCACAGCCCGTGATATTCAAAATCAATTAAAAGAAAAGGGATTGCCGTGGGAAAAAGCCAAAGCATTTGACAACTCAGCAGCAGTAGGTAAATTTATAGAGATCAATAATTCTTACGACAGAAAAAATATCAATTTCTCTTTTCTGAAAAATAAGGAGCTGGTACAGAAAGCCAATTCTAATGAAATGCTTTTTTCTATAGATCAGGTGCTTGCTAATATATCTAATTACTTTTCATTAAATATCGGCGACTACGTATTTACCGGTACTCCGGCAGGGGTAGGTGAGTGCATGGTTGGCGACTTTCTGGAAGGTTTTTTAGAAAAAGAACAAGTACTGAATATCGAAATTAAATAATACCGAATTTTAAAAGTATGGATACCATAGAATCTTTTCTATGGGTATAATGATAGGCTAATGCTTCTACATAGTCTTTCGGCCTATTGAGTAAAGAAAGCTGAAGGGTATCCATCACACCAAAGCAAGATCAATAACCTGCTGCATTGTTTTTACATAATGCACCTTCAGGCCTTTTATATAGCTTGGATTTATTTCTTCTACATCTTTTTGATTTTGCACACTCATTATAACCTCTCGAATACCGGAGCGGCGTGCTGCCAATATTTTTTCCTTGATACCACCTACCGGTAATACCTGTCCACGAAGTGTGATTTCACCAGTCATTGCCAAAAAGGGTTTTACCTTTCTGCCCGTTAAGGCAGAAGCCATCGCTGTCATGAGGGTAATACCTGCGCTTGGCCCATCCTTAGGTGTAGCGCCTTCAGGTACGTGCACATGCACATTGTTTTTATAAAATGCTTCCGGATTGATGCTATATTTTTTTGCATTGGACTGAAGGTAGCTCAATGCAGTAGTGGCACTCTCTTTCATTACATTTCCCAAATTTCCGGTCAGCTTTAAATCACCCTTACCATTTTCGCTGGTGGTGGCTTCTATGAAAAGTATATCGCCCCCTACATAAGTAAATGCAAGCCCTATAGCCACTCCCGGCATATTTACTGTCTTATACATTTCATTATTATACCTCGATTTTCCTAAAATTTTCTCTACATCACTCAAACTAACCGTAGGTTTTAGCTTACCTTTTTCAGCATAGTCCCGTGCCAGTTTTCGCATTACACTGGCCAATTGCCTGTCCAACTCTCTTACACCACTTTCACGGGTAAAGTCAGCAATAATTTTCTCTAATACTGCATCACTTATTTTGAAAGAAACATCTTTTAATCCATGTGCCTCCTTTTGCTTAGGAACAAGATGACGCTTGGCTATTTCAATTTTTTCTTCAATTGCATATCCACTCAGGTCTATTATTTCCAAACGGTCGCGTAGCGCCGGTTGAATACTTTGCAGGCTGTTTGCTGTAGCGATAAACAATACTTTGCTTAAATCATACTCCAGCTCAAGGTAATTATCGTAAAAATTATTATTTTGCTCAGGATCTAACACTTCCAGCAAAGCAGAAGCTGGGTCGCCTCGAAAATCTGTGCCTACTTTATCTATTTCATCTAATATCATCACAGGATTGCTCGATTTGGCCTTTCGAATAGACTGTAATATTCTTCCGGGCATGGCACCAATGTAGGTTTTGCGATGTCCGCGTATTTCACTTTCATCGTGCAATCCACCCAGACTTACGCGCACATATTTTCTGTTTATGGCATTGGCTATACTTTTACCAAGCGAAGTTTTACCAATACCCGGAGGGCCTACAAAGCAAAGAATTGGGCTTTTCATATCGCCTTTCAATTTCAAAACAGCCAAGTATTCCAGTATCCGCTGCTTGATTCTCTCCATTCCATAATGGTCGTGATCCAGAATTTTTTTTGCCTTTTTAAAATCGTATTGATCCTGGGTATATTCTTCCCATGGAAGATCCAGCATCATATCCAGATGATTGTACACTACTGAATAATCCGGTGTAGAAGGATGCATTCTTTCTAACTTTTCTATCCCTTTATTAAATGCTTCTTTTGCATATTGTGGCCACTTTTTACTTTCAGCTTTTTTTTGCATATCCATCACCTCTGCCACATTATCCCCACCTAATTCTTCTTTTATTGCCTTTAATTGTTGTTGCAGAAAATAATCTTTCTGCTGCTTATCCAGTTCAGCACGCGTTTTAGAAGTTACTTTATTTTTCAGCTCGGCATATTGCAGTTCTGTTTGAAGCAAGCCCATCAATATTTCAGCACGGCTTTTTAAGCTCTGTATTTCTAAGAGCTTTTGCTTTTCAAGCACAGGCACATTGAGGTTGCTGCTTACAAAATGTACAAGAAAAAGAGGGTTTTCAATATTCTTTAAAATAATATCTATTTCTGAAGGCAGATTGGGCGAAAGTTGAATGATCTGTCCCGACAATTCTTTTATTGATCCAATCATCGCATCAAAATCATGATCGCCCTTTATTTCTTCCTCATCCAGCACTACTATTTTAGCCTTGAAATAAGGCTCTTCAGCGGTAACAACTTCTGTCCTAAATCTTTTTTTACCTTGGATAATCACCGTAGTGCCTCCATCAGGCATTTTTATTAATTTGATAATTCGGGCTACCGTACCTATGGCTTCCAGATCATTGATCGTTGGCTCCTCCACTTTACTGTCTTTTTGAGAAACAACGCCAACTAATTTATCACCTTTATAGGCATCATTAATAGCCTTAATACTCTTGTCGCGCCCAACTGTAATGGGCAATACTACTCCCGGAAAAAGGACCGTATTTCTCAAGGGAAGTAGTGGCAGTTCTTCGGGTATCAGCTGATCATTGGTACCATCGCTCTCTTCGTTCAGCGGTATTATTGGCATAAACTCCATATCATCTTCAGCGCCGGCTGTAAAAAAATCTCTATTACTCATAATTTATTGTCAGTCTAAATAATTAAGAAATGCATAGGTCAACATTAATGCCATGCACCAAATTAATGCTAAATAGTTATAAAAATTGCCAAAATGCCGCATAGTCATTTGTTATGGCTGCCAATATAGTATTACACTGGTTCCGGCATTAAATGTATTACTCATTCATAGCATTTGGTTTTAATAAATCCAATCAAATATAAATACCGTAAATAAAATTGCTGATAAGGCACTAAAAATTTTTAATTACTTAAAATTTATTTTTATGAAAGACAATGAAACAAAAGATTTGCTACCCACTTTTAATGATGGGCCATTGGCTAAAAATCTTTCCCGCCGGAAATTTTTTGGCTGGATGGGCGCAAGTGCTGCCTTGATGGCCACAGCTGCCTCGTGCAAAAAGGGAGCAGACAATAATGACGGTGTTGATTTGGGAAGTGGCGATATTGGAGTTTTAAATTACGCTTATGCTTTAGAGCAACTTGAAGCAGCATTTTATGTACAGGTAGTAAAGACACCTTACTCAGGCATTAGTACTCAGGAAATGGCTTACCTGACTGATGTAAGAGACCATGAAATAGCACATCGCGAATTCTTTAAGGCAGCATTATCTTCTAAAGCTATTCAGGCACTGGAAGTAAATTTTAGTGCTATTGATTTCACCAACAGAACAAGTGTATTAGGTACCGCTAAAGCATTTGAAGACCTCGGTGTAACTGCTTACAATGGTGCAGGTAAATTATTGGTTAGCCCTGATTACCTAACTATTGCAGGCAAAATTGTTTCAGTAGAAGCAAGGCATGCCGCACTGATTCGTGATCTAATAAGCCCAGGGTCTTTTGCAGATATGACAGCAGTAAATGCAATGGGCCTTGATGGTGCCAGAGCCCCTAAAGATGTTCTATCCATTGCTTCTGGATATCTGAAAACAAAACTTAATGCAAATAATTTACCCACATCTTAAATCAATAAAAAATGAACTTACAAAATATTTTATCCGAAATAGAAAAAACAGATCCAGAAGTGTATGATCGCCTGGATACGCGCAGAAGTGTAATGAAAAATTTTGCAAAGGCTTCAGGAAAAATTGCTATTGCTGCAATTCCCTTTGCTCTGGGTTCTATGTTTCAAAAGGCTTACAGTTCACCAACTGCACCTACAGATATAGTATTAGATACACTAAATTTTGCATTAACACTGGAGTACCTTGAAGCCAATTTTTATATTAAGGCAGTAGCTTCTGGCATTATTCCTGGTGGTGCAGATATTTCCGCACTTACAGTGATTCGCGACCATGAAAATGCACATGTAAATTTTCTAAAAACAGCTATAACAGCCGCAGGCGGCACACCTGTTTCATTTACAGCATCTTCATTTGATTTTACAGCACATGGTACATTCCCTACAGTATTTTCAGATTATGGTGTGCTGCTCGCCGTAGCTCAAACATTTGAAGATACTGGAGTACGAGCCTACAAAGGTCAAGCGCCCAATCTCATGACTAACAATGATTATCTCACTGCTGCCTTGCAGATACATTCTGTAGAAGCACGCCATGCAGCACATTTAAGGGAAATGCGCAAAGCGAATGGGGCCTTGGTTCCAGCAGGCATAAATCTAAAACCATGGATTACTTTAAACCAAAGTGGTATAGCTACTTCTGCTGTGCAGGCTTCATACAATGGAGAAGAAAATGTGGCACAGGGTGGTGTAACCATCACCAACATTGGTGGGCAGGCCATTTCTCTGGCTGCAGCCTCCGAATCATTTGACGAGCCGCTTACCAAAGATCAGGTAACAGCGATTGTTACCCCCTTCTTTGCTTAAAAATAAAATAGGGTGATTTTTAGGTGAAAGAAAAATCCTTGCTGAAAATTGCAAGGATTTTTTTTAGATTTTTAAATACCTGAAAAAAAACAAAGAAATTTTTCTCCAAGAACATTTGAGATCAAACACATTCATCAAAAATAAATTGCAGAATAAACTGAGACTCTATTTCTGACTCATCATTTTTTTTATGTCTTTTGCGCATAAAAAATCCCTGGCAAATTATTACCGGGAATTTTATTTTTTTAATTAATCGGATTAGCTGTGGTATTAACTGGTGTAGCTGGTGGCGGTGGAGTAGGAGCTGCATCCTTTGCATTCATACCAGCTTCTATTTCACTTTTCACATGCTCTTTTGCATCATTAAATTCTCTGACACCCTTGCCTATACCACGCATTAGGTCAGGTATTTTTTTACCGCCAAAAAATAATAATACCACTAAAAGAATTAAAATCCACTCTGATCCTCCTGGCATAGAAAGTAGGAGGATTGGTTTAGAAAGAATACTTAACATAGGAACGTTTTTTTTAATTTTTATTATTTATGTTGCAAAGCTAAAATAAAACTTGTCAGCATAATGTAATTTTACCTCATTATATACGATATATCCTTTTTATTGGATTGCAAAAAAATTAACCTTGAATACTAATATTTATGAATTATTGGCTCGCCAAATCTGAACCTTCGGTTTACAACATTGATGATTTACAGAAAGATAAAACTACCACATGGGATGGTGTGCGAAACTATGCTGCCAGGCTACATTTGCGGGCAATGAAGAAAAATGATCTGGTACTTTTTTATCATAGTAATGAGAGGATGGCAATTACCGGTATTGCCAAGGTAGCAACTGAGGCATATCAAGATCCTACCACGAGTGATGAAAGATGGGTGGCAGTTGATTTAAAATTTTATAAGAAATTTAAAAGACCCATTCCACTTTCAGAAATAAAAAAAGTGAAGAATCTGGGTGAAATGGCACTTATTAGAATAAGCAGGCTCTCTGTACAACCCGTGAGCCTAAAGGAATGGGAAATAATAATGCAGCTGGCAGGAGAAGAATGATCAGATAAATAATAAAAGGCATCCCATTTTGCAGATTGTCGAGCATGCTTTCTACTATTTAAACCAATAAAATACTCCTAAAACTCATTTCAAAAAATAGTTTTACTTGATTCATCCTTTTAGTAAGGATACTTTGAAAAAATATCTCTATTTTGCCACTCTTAAAAAATATTCAAAATACAAATATGAAAAAAGTACTGCTCTCTATTCTGGCAACAATGATTATTGGCTTTTCCTTTGCGCAAGACCTCACTGCCGACCAAATCGTAAATAAATACATTGATGCTATTGGCGGGAAAGCAGCCTGGAGTAAAGTAAACTCATTGGTGATGACAGGATCCGTAAAGGTGCAGGGTGCAGAGCTTTCTGTAATCTCTACAATTGTTGACAAAAAGGGAATGAGGCAAGAGTTTTCAGTGAATGGTATGACGGGATACCAGATAGTAACACCCGATTCAGGGTGGAATTTCTCTCCATTTCAGGGGCAAAAAGCACCAGAACCAATCACTGCTGATGACCTAAAAGAAAGTCAGGATAACCTGGATGTACAAGGCAACCTGATAGACTATGCAGCCAAAGGCCATACAGTAGAGCTATTAGGAAAAGATGATGTGGATGGAGTGGAAACCTATAAATTAAAAGAGACTTTAAAAAATGGCAAAATAGAAACGATTTACATAGACCCCGAAACCTTCCTGATAATAAGAGATGTAACTAAGCAAAAAGCCAATGGGCAAGAAGTGGAATCAAAAACAGATCTGAGTAATTATAAAAAACTTCCTGAAGGAATATTGGTGCCCATGTCAATAAAACTTCCTTTTGGGGAATTAATCATTACAGACGTAAAGGTGAATAGCAAAGTGGATCCATCCATATTTCATCCCTCTAAATAAATGATTTTAAGGCCGGAAATACCGGCCTTTTTTTTGTTGGTTCCATGTCATTGATTAGAGCTTTCAAGCTATATTTTTGGGTATTTATATTGAAGCATTTTTTTAATGATTCCTACCCGTTACAAACAGAGGGTGATCCGTTAGATAATTTAAAAAAAAAATATTCATCAGATGAAAAAAATAATATTCCTTACAGCATTATTTTCAATTTCTATCCTATTCTCCTTTTCTCAAATTACATCCGCCACCTTTGGAACAATGAAGGCAAGGTGGCTTGGGCCTGGGACAAATAGTGGCCGCATTACAGCTATAGATGGAAGTAATAGCGATGGAAAAACTATCTATGTAGGAACCGCCGGTGGAGGAGTATGGAAAACGACAAATGCAGGTGCTTCTTTTACTCCCGTGTTTGATAAATATTGCCAATCAATAGGTGCTGTGGCTATAGATCAAAGCAAGCCTTCAATTGTTTTTGTAGGCACAGGCGAAAGCAATATGCGCAATAGCGTTTCTATAGGCAATGGGTTATATATGACCAATGATGGTGGAGATAATTGGAAGAAGGTAGGGCTGGACAGTACTGAGCACATTGCAAAAATTGTAATTGATCCTAAAAATTCAAAGAATATTTATGTAGCAGCTCCGGGACCCTTATGGAGTGATAGTAAGAATAGAGGATTGTACAAGTCGGACGATGGTGGCAAGTCATGGAACAAAATTTTATATATTAATGAAAAGGCAGGCTGTGCAGACGTAGCAGTAGATCCGGAAAATCCCGAAATCGTTTATGCCTCTACGTGGGAATTCAGGCGCTATCCTTATGCGTTTAATTCTGGTGGGGCGGGGAGTGGTATGTGGAAAAGTACCGACGGCGGAAAGAATTGGAAAGAATTAAAAAATGGATTACCGGCAAAACCCTTTGGGCGAATAGCCTTTGCATTAGCACCATCATCGCCACAAAATATTTTAGCAATAGTAGAGTCCGCATCAACCGGGTTATATATTTCATCAGATGGCGGTGAATCTTGGAAAAAACAAAGCGCCACTTCTAATGTAGAAGCAAGGCCATTTTATTTTAGTGTGATTACTATTGACCCCAAAGACCCCAAGCGCGTGTACAGGCCGGCATATACTTTTTCCTATTCAGTAGATGGCGGATATTCTTTTGCTGGCGCAAGTAATGAGGGCGCTGTACCCCATGCAGACATGCATGCACTGTGGATTAATCCCAACAATACCAATCAAATGTATCTGGGCACCGATGGTGGAGTATATTATAGTTTAGATAAAGGGGTTAGTTGGCTGTTCATCCAAAATTTACCCGTAGGTCAGTTTTACCATGTAGCATTTGATAATGCAAAACCATATAATGTAATGGGTGGCTTGCAAGATAATGGAAGCTGGCTGGCACCTTCAGCATCGGCCAGTGGTGTTTCAAATGCAGACTGGTCCGAATTATATGGCGGAGATGGCTTTTGGGTACAGCCCGATCCTGCTCATCCTGGGTATGTATATGCAGAGGCGCAGGGTGGCTCCGTATCGCGTATCAATGCAAAAACAGCAAAGAGTGTGGACATACAACCTAAGCAAGGTGAAGGCGAAGAAAAATTAAGGTACAATTGGAATACACCAATTGTAATTGGTACAGCCAATAAGAAGAATCTTTATATCGCTTCTCAATACCTGTATAAATCAATTAATGAAGGAAAAGATTGGCAAAGAATTTCACCAGACCTTACCACAAATGATAAAAACAAACAAAAGCAGGAAGAGAGCGGCGGTTTGAGTGCTGATGTTACCTCTGCAGAAAACCATTGTACCATTTTTACTATTACAGAATCACCTTTTGATGAGAAAATAATTTGGGTAGGCACTGATGATGGCAATCTTCAATATACCATAGATGGTGGAAAAAAATGGATTAATGTAGCAAAAAATTATGAAGCCGCTGGCATACCTCATCAAACATGGGTGAGTAGCATAGAACTTTCAAAGTACGATAGAAATACTTTGTATGTAACCTTTGATAACCACATGTACGGCGATATGAATACCTACCTGGCCAAATCAAGTGACATGGGCAAAACATGGCAGCGCATTGACAGTAAAGAATTCACAGGGTTTGCTCATAAAATCAAAGAAGATATCGTGAATAAAAATTTACTTTTTTTGGGTACAGAAATGGGATTATTCACAAGTTTGGATGGTGGGAAAAATTGGTTCCGAATGAAAAATAATATTCCTGAATATGCTTTGGTACGCGATATTCAGATAAACCCATCTACAAATGATTTAATATTAGCCACCCACGGAAGAGGCATCATGATACTTGACAACATCAGTGCAATGAGAAATCTCACACCAAAAATTGCAGAAAATAATGTTTATACTTTTAAGAATGCACCCATACAACTTACCAATGGATATTTTGGAAATGGAGGCCATGAAGCACAAGGTGGTTGGTCGGCTGGCAACCCCGCTTCTGTTCCACCTATACAATATTATTTAAAGAACAGATTGAGTACAGATGATGTAACCGTTGAAATTTTTGACAACCAAAATAAACTATTACAAAAAATACCCGGCACTAAACGAAAGGGCCTCAATGAGGTTTATTGGAATTTAAGAATGACTCCCCCTAAGGTGGCAAGTGGTGGTGCAAAGATTGATTATTCCAGTTTTGTAGCTCCCATGGTTTTGCCCGGAAACTATAAAGTAAAATTAAAAGTTGGTGATAGAGAATATACCGAATCATTAACCCTGGTATCCGATGCCACGGATAAAACTTTTACTATCGCTGATAGACAATTGCAATATAAAGTAGCAATGAATCTTTACCATCTGCATGAAAAATTGGCAACGCTTGTTGACAGTATTTCCAAAATTCAGGCAGAATTAAAAGTAACTGTAAATACCAGTTCAGATAAAAAAGTAAAAGAATATCTTACAGAATATAATAATGCTCTTGAAACTTTAAGAGCCACACTCTTAGCCACCACCCAGCTAAGCCAGTTTGCAGATGAAGAAAGATTAAGAGAAAAAATTTCAAGCGTGTATTTGGCAGTATGCAATCAGGAGGCAGTACCCTCCAATTCACAGATTGCTAATGTATCTTTTCTACAAAAGGAAGAGTTGAAAGCTGAACAAAAGTTCAAAACTATCAATGCCCAATACAGTACAAAAGCCCGAGAATATTTGCACGCAAAATGAAAAAATTAGTAGTACTTACAGGTGCGGGAATCAGCGCCGAAAGCGGGCTCAAAACTTTTCGAGACAACGATGGCTTGTGGATGGGCTATGATGTTTACGAAGTAGCTTCCCCACAAGGATGGCGCAAAGATCCAGGCTTAGTTCTAGATTTCTATAATCAAAGGAGAAAAGAAATTCAAAAAGCACAGCCAAATAGTGCACACCAAATTATTGCACAATTACAGGACAACTATGCGGTAGCCATCATCACTCAGAATATTGATGACCTACATGAAAGAGCTGGGAGTAAAAATGTATTGCATCTGCATGGAGAAATTTTTAAAATGCGAAGTGAAAATGATGACCAACCGTTATATGATATAAAGAGCGACATATTATTAGGGCATACATCACCCGATGGTTTTCAGCTTCGCCCACATGTAGTATGGTTTGGCGAACAGGTGCCCATGATACCGAAAGCTAAAGAAATAATGGAACAAGCAGATCTGTTTATATTGGTGGGCACATCATTGCAAGTTTATCCGGCAGCAGGGCTTATTGATTTTTTATCGGCCGAAATTCCCAAATATATAATTGATAAAAATCCACCAGCAATACCACCGCACCTAAATTTTAAGATAATAAACAATACAGCTACAAAGGGAATGCAGCAGGTACAACAAATTTTGGCTACAAATTTGAGTTAAGATAAATAAGCAGAAACTGAAGTTATTTTTTTGTTTATTCGTATGATCATATTGCCTAACCGTCTAATATTATGAAAAAAAATAAATACTTACCACTTTGGATTACACTTATTTTATTAAGCGCATGCCAGAAAGATCCATTAACGAGGCCTGTGGAATTTAATTCCACAGTTTATCAAAATCTCAGCAACTTCAATTCTTTGGGTAAGCCAGACAACCTACTAAAAGATACAATTTCGCCTGCCATGCTCACATATATTGACAATTTTTTACCTGATGGCAAAAATCTTTCTATTACCCATCCAGAATTATTTACAAGTAATGCCTCACCAGACATTGTACTTACACAAAAATCAGATGTATATCTCACTTTTGTATCAGGAAATGCAGGTAATTGCAATTCTGTAGCATTTTATAATTTCCCATCAAACCAACCGCCAATAAATGCAGGTGATATTAAATTAATCACCTACGTTTTTCCAAATGCAGGAAGGCTTACACCATTAATGTCAGGCGACAAAATGAAGATAGGCACATTTGATGCAGGCACCTCACTTGGCATTGTACTCATGCAAAATGCCTGGGATACCACAAACCACAAAATGAACAATAATGCTGTTCATTTTTGCTCTACCGATGCACTGAATCCAGAAGTAGCCGCCAATCTAAAAAGGCATGCAGTGCTCATTCATTATGCACCGAAGAATAAACAAATAATTGGGTTTGAAGATCGCGACAGAACCTTGCGCGATTGCGACAATGATTTTAATGATGTAGTACTCTATTGGACAGTAAAACCAATATAGAAATATTTCTTTAAGGTCAGGTGAAACAGATACCATGCCTTAAAATTCAACTTTTGAACTGTACTAAAAATGGGAAGCCTACAAAGGGATTTTATTGTCTTACAAAAATGAAAAACATCAGATATTAAGACCAATGAGAATCCCTCAGAAAAATCAAGTTGCCTAACTTGATAGTGTAGCTCAACTCCTCTTCACGACATCTCCATACTAACCGGTTTCGTTCAAC
>JAFDXH010000090.1 GCA_018268075.1 Bacteroidota bacterium
AGCTGAAAAATTTTTAATATGCGCAAATGAAATATTATCGTTTATTGGTTGATTGGCTATGTTTAATAAACTACCTGTTTGATTGGCAACTTCAACATAAAACGTTACCGTTATTTTGGGTTTTTCATTTTTTGGAACATACATTGGGTAGCTCTTTGAAACGGTTTCATTGGGCCTTATCCAATAACCGATTTCAACTAATCTTTTATTGATTACAGTCTTGCCGTTGCAATCCTTGTCTTCTACTTTTGCAAGTAAGTTGCAGGGCTGCAATGCCATTGAAGCCATTTTATTGGTAAGCCTTGCGCCTGTTGCATTGGTGCATTTGAATAAAGCCAGGTTGTTGTTAATATCACCTGCATGACCTGCAAACCCAGTGTTTTGATACATGATTTTTGCTTCGGTACTGAGGTTAGTTATGTAGAAATAAATTTTATAACGTGCTTGATTATCTTTTTTGCTAACTGAGTCTGTTTCCTTTATTTCATAACCCGCTTTTAAACCGTTCAACAATGCAAAACCAGAATCTGTAATGTCAAATGTTTGCGGATAAAAACCCTTTACGCCGTAATTATTATTTTGTGCGGTAACACGTAGGGTAACACAATATAACATTGAAAAAAAAAATAATTTAGTACGCATCCTATATTTTAAAATGATTGTTAAAGCTTCAAAAATTCAACCCTTCTGTTATTGGCTTTACCTTCGGATGTGCTGTTATCGGCAACAGGTTTTGCTTCGCCGTAACCTTTTGTTGTAAGCCTTGTAGCATCAATGCCCATTTTTATTAGTTGTGCTTTTACGGCATCGGCTCTTTGCTGAGATAGTTTTATGTTGTATGCGTCATCGCCATCACTATCTGTATGCCCACCTACTTCAAATTTTATATCGGGATTATCTTTCATTATCTGTGTAATCATATTCAATGTGCCCATACTTTCGGGTTTAATGGTGGCTTTATTATAGTCAAACGTAATGCCGTGTGTTACAATTTTTGCATCGGTAAATTTTTTGCCCGTTACATTCATATTGCCACCTTCTGCCAAACGAAAATTTTTAAACAACATTGTCATTCCTTCGCTCGCATTTCCGCCTACAGCAATATTAGTAGCCGTAAAATTGCAATCGGGAATGACCACAACACGGTATTGGTCGCAGTAAATTTTTACTTGTTTATCTTTTATCGCAATCGCAATATGATGCCATTTGTTATGATAAGCTTCTCTTTTTATCGCCATGGGCAGATCGCCTTGTAATTTATTATTCCCAAATTCAAACCTATAATAATCGTGGTTGGTATAAAGGCCACCTATTACTTCTTTTCCTTTTCGGAATTCTATATAAACGCCCTCATTGCTATCGTAACCTGCATCTAACCATGTATCAAATTCAATCGTGTATTGCGCAGGCAGGTAAGTTTTTGTTTTTATATAGGGGGTGTATTTACTGTAATATTTGGTAATGGCAAATAGGCGTTCATTATCTAATGTATTAACTACACCCTGGCCACTTTCTAATGACCAATGACTTGCAAATTCACCGTCCAAATCATCTCTGAAATCGTCCTCAAATATTATTTTATTGCCGGGAACAAAATCATAATTATTGTATGTTTTAAACGCTCCGTCATTTTGTTTTGGCAATACATCAGCCGGTGTGGTTGTATCTTTAATACCTGCTGTATTCGGTACAGCAACGGTTTCAGTTTTGTTTTTCTTTTTAAACAAACCTTTAATGGCATTTTCGGTTTTATCGGCTGCATTATTGACTCCTGTATTTACATTGGAATTAACTTTGTTTTCGGCTGCATTTTTTGCCGCCTGTTTTGGATTGTTGATTTGTGCGGGCAAACTACTGTATATTACTGCCAGTAAAGCAACCGCGAGATGTTTTTTCATTGTAGATAATTTTAACAGGCTAAAAGTAGATATAGCGAAGCAGGTAAAATATCCGCCAAAAGGTGGAATTTTTATAAAATGGTATTTAATGAAATTTGTTAATCAGTAAAACAGTATTGTTGTTTTGAAAAAAATAATTTTCATATTAGTTACAACGCTCTTTGTGTTGAAAATATATGCACAGCATAAGGAAGACAGTATGTTACTGCTTTTGCCAACACAGAAAGCAGATACTAACAAAGTAAAACTGCTGTACAGGATTGGCGATGCGTACGAAACCAATAATGATGCAAAAGCCACTTATTATTATACCGAAGCGTATCATCTTAGTACACGCCTGAATTTTACCAAAGGAATTATCAGGTATTACTCAAGTCAAGGCGAAATATTGAATATGAAAGGGAGATATGCCGATTGTATGGAGCTATTGAAACAAGGGTTATCGCTTGCCATAAAAACAAGTGATAAAATGCGTGAGGGGATAATGTATGAAAATATGGGCAACACTTTTGGATATATGGAAGAAATTGATTCTGCTGTAAATTATTATTTTAAATCGCTAGGCATCTTTGATACATTTAATGATACGCTTAAAATATCCAACGTGTATTCTGACCTTTCCAGCATATTCATCCGAAGCGGCAAATTAGAAAATGCACTTGCATACAGCGATACAGCTATTCATATTCTGCAACAAAACAGGGATGTTTATTTACTTGCGGCATTGACAAACCGTGAAGCCATTTTGTGGAAGATGAAGAAATATGACAAAGCGCAAAAATTAAATAACGATATAATACAATTGGCAATAGAACTGCGGGACGATTGGGGACTAACCGATGCTATGATTAACAATTGTAACCACAACAGGGATCTGGGGCAATATACGCAGCTGAAAAAAAATGCCACAGAATTATTTACTGTTGCTCATCGTACGAATAGCAATGCGATTATATGTGCCGCATACTACTGGCTTAGCGAAGCGGATTTTTACAATATGGATTTTGTATCGGCTAAAAAAAATACAGAAACAGCAATAACACTTGCAGAAAAAAATAATCTTACACAAAAACTGAAAGAAAGTTATTTACTATATTCAAAAATAATCTTAGCCTTAACCGGTGATGTGCGCACATCTGAGTTATATGCAACAAGAGCTGACTCCATCGAACAGCAAACGATAAATGAACAGGTATTGAAAGCCACGCAAAACGCCGCAGAAAAATATCAAACAGAAAAAAAAGATGCCCAATTGAAATTGCAAAGCGCCGCCATTATGCAGGGACATTTGTGGAAATATATTTTAAGCGGATCATTGCTGGCATTGCTGGGTATTAGTTTTGTTTCACTAAGGTCTTTCCGCAATAAACAAAAATTATTGTTATCGGAAAAAACCTTGCAGGAACAAAAAATTATTCGTTTGGAAAACGAAAAACAATTAGCCGCTACACAAGCCGTTTTAAAAGGGCAGGAAGAAGAACGCAGCCGCCTTGCCAAAGATTTGCACGACGGTTTGGGCGGCATTTTATCAAGTGTAAAATATTCATTCAATAATATGAAACAACAATTTGTTTTATCGGAAGACAATGCACGGGCATTTGAAAAAAGTATGGGTATGTTAGACGAATCTATTGCAGAACTTCGCCGAGTGGCTCATAATATGATGCCCGAAACATTAACAAAACTCAGCCTTGATGAAGCATTACAGGATTATTGCCGTCAGATTACCGACAGTAATGTAGTAGCAGTAACGTATCAGAGCTTTGGCATGAATGAATTGCAAACGGATAATACTGTGAAAATTACTGCTTACAGGATTGTGCAGGAGTTGATGAATAATATTATGAAACACGCAGCCGCATCAAAAGCAGTGGTGAAGTTGATTGCAAAAGAAAATACATTGCATATTACAGTTGAAGATGACGGTAAGGGTTTTGATGTGCAACAGTTATCATACGCAACGGGGATAGGCTATAAAAATATGCTGAGTAGAGTACATTATTTAAAAGGAAAAACGGATGTGCAATCTACACAAGACAAAGGAACATCCGTTTATATTGAAATACCAATTTAACTATGCTACAAATATATTTGGTTGAAGACCATCCGTTGATCATTGAAGGCATTCAATCGATGCTTGCAGAATGCCAAGAGATACACTGTGCCGCTGTATGTAAATACGGAAAAGATGTTTGGGGTAAATTAAAAACTTTTCAACCCGATGTGATTGTAATGGACATTAACCTGCCCGATTGTAACGGTATTGATTTGTGCAAAGAAGTAAAGGAAAAATATCCTGTTATAAACATTGTAGCATTAAGTATCAACAACCAACCCGCTATTATTAAAAAGATGATTGATAATGGCGCCAAAGGTTTTGTATTAAAAGATGCGGCACAGCATGAAATTATCGAAGCCATTACAGCAGTGGCAAAAGGTAAAACCTATTTTAGCTCTTCGGTAATGGCATTATTAAAGCAGCCCGAAAAAAATAAAATCCCATCACTGACACGAAGGGAAAGAGAAGTGCTGGGAAAAATTTCCGAAGGGTTAACCAACCCTCAAATTGCCGAGCAACTTTTTATCGATGTAAGCACCGTAAAAAGCCACCGCCAGAATTTATTGGCAAAATATAAAGTGCAAAATACTGCGGCCTTAATAAAGCTGGCAATAACTGAAAAATTGTTGTAATTGCCTGAATTAAAAAGGTTTTATTGCAAAGTATTTATTTCATTTGGTTTAGCCATTATAAACAAAATGTTGCTAAGAACCATTGTGCCTATCTATATCACCTGATTTCAAATTGGCTTGGCATAATTTGTTAAAGTTTCTTTCTTCCAAGGTTTGTTCAAATTTAAGTGACGAATTTTCGTCAACCTATTTTAGACCAAGACATCAATTTATTTACCATATTCGCACTCTAAGACTATCTGCTCTGAACATTTTCTCACCTTGCTTTACATCAAATGCAGTATAGAAATCATCTACATCTTGAAATGGACCAATCACACGATATTTGGCAGGAGCGTGGACATCAGTCAGTAATTGGTTTCTCAACTTGGCTTCACGAATATCGCCTAACCAGCCCAAGGCATACCCAAGAAAATAACGCTTCAATGGTGAAAGGCCTGCAATGTCTTTTCCGCTTGTATATTCATTTGTTTTTTTGTACGCATCAAGACCAATTAAAAT
>JAFDXH010000091.1 GCA_018268075.1 Bacteroidota bacterium
AGCTTGTAGTGAAAAGTTGTGGGGCGTTTTTTTTGAGGTTTTATAGTTTTTTCACAGTCTGACGAACAGGTATTGCCGAAGTGCAGGAAATAGAATTCTGTCCGCCCCGGCTAACTGCTGCTGAATAAAGATAAAAAAGTTGATGATAAGAACTAAAGGTAAATTACTAACGTCAAGCTGGATATGAGGCTAAATTGAAAAACAAAAGTTGAAACAAGGCTTCCGTCAGCCTGCATTTTGGCAATACCCATGTTGTACGTTCGCCCTTCTTCTCGGTCATCTATAATGTGGGTCTGTGTCCACCCGCAGAGTGTTGCCAGTGCGTTGGCACAAGGTAGGCTCTTTTGCAAGGTTGGCTTTTGTGTGTCTGCTTTGTGTGCCTTGCAAATGTGCCTGACTTGGTGGGCTGGCATTATATGGTCTTAGCCAAAGAGGTTTCAATAATCAATTGTTCTTCCTTTGTCAAGTTATATAATTTATAAACTGCTTCATCAACTTGTTTTTCTAAAGTTGCAGTGTCATTACCTTTTTGTTTTGCGTCTAATATTTTGTCCACTAATTCGATTATAGGTTTTTGTTTGTCAGAAGGCACTTGAATTATAGGAAGCTTGTCTACAAAAGTTGAGGAACTTGAATAGTAGCCACCAGCCTTAACTGCAAATGTGGAATGAATAACAAAAGCAATGACTTTTGAATTAAGAATTGCTAACAGGTATTTTAGATTAATCTTCTTATCTGTTATTGTAATACCAAAAACTCTTGCTCCGCTATATCCTGACTGATTATTGTCAATAGAAAATTTTGGAACTTTTTGTTCTCCTGGAAATACAATTTTTGTTTTTTGAAAATTTTCAAGTTGACCAAATCTTGTTAATGAATACCACTTATTGGAATCTTCAAATGTTTTTCGTGAATCTTTTCTTTCTTCAAGAGATTTCTTTTTTGATAGAAGGTATTTAAATGTATTTGGGTATTTGCTCTTAAATTCTTCTTCGGATAAAAGAACAGTTCCTTCATCTTCATGTTTAAAAGGATAAATTATTTGCAAATCATAATTTGCATAATCATATCTCTTACAATTATTTGCTCGAATAAGAGGAAGTAATGAGCCTTTTTCTAAATTTTCGCTTTCAATAATGCTTTCGTTAACAATAAAAATACTGTCCGCTCCACTGACAATACCGTAACTACACTTGCCGATTTTGGATAAAGGTTTTTGCTTCGATATTTTTTGCAAAACATCTTTACTATCGTTGGAAGAAAGAACCCAATTGTCGGTTGACAGTTTTGTAATATCAATTTTAATTTTGTTTTTGAAAGATAGCTTTTTAGCATCTTCAATATTTTCAACTTTATAATAGTTGAAATCTGTTGGCTTTCGTTTTGAAAGATTAAATATGCTAACATAAGTAAGGGCATCTTCAAAAATTGGCAAATCGCCATAATCAATCATGGAAACCAGTGCAAAATCATTTAATAGAAATTCTCTCAGTTTTCTGCCATATTCAGTTACTAAGAATTGGTTTGAAGAAATGAAACTCCCTACACCGTCATTTTTCAATAAACTTTGAGATAGTTCAAAAAAGAGTATTGAAATATCGATTCTTTTATGTGCAACCTTCTTATTCTCTTTATACCAATCAATTAATTTATGGTCAAGTTCTTGAACTTTTACATAAGGTGGATTTGCAATGATTGAATCAAAGCCTTCAAACTTACCATCGTCATCTAATACTTCAGGAAATTCAAATCGCCATTCAAAAGCATTTTTATAAATGGTATTTGCTTTTAGAATATCAATTTCGTTTGAAAGTTTTGCTATTTCGGATTCGAGTTTTTCTTTTTGTTTTAGAACTTTAGGATTCGCTGTTTCTGCAAAAAGCTTTTGAGCTACAAATTTGTTATAAAATTCATTTGACTTCTTATCCAACTCCTTTTGTAGCTTGACCGTTTTCGGGTCTCTCTTTTTAAATTCGTCTGTAAATAGTTTTATATTTTCAGTCAGTTGCTTTTTTAAGTTTCTGTCTTTTGCGTTTTTGTATTGATTAACCCAAAATTTGTAATCGTTTAATTTCTTTTTAAAATTTGGAACACTTTCAAAAACATCCGCTTTTAAATTAAACCTGCTCAATAAACTATTACCACACTTTATGTTGATATCGATATTAGGAAGGGTTTCGAGTTCAGTATAATTGCTATCTTCTTTGTAGTATGCATTTTTTAAAAGTTCAATCCACAACCGAAGCCTGCAAATTTTTACTGAATTGGGATTAATATCAACACCGAATAAGCAGTTCTCAATAATTTTTTGCTTTTCTAAAAACAATGTTTCTTGAATACGCTGGCTTTCTTTGTTTTTGGGTTTGTAATCAAATATTTCACCCTCTTCATCGGCTACATAGAGTTCGTCATTTTCTACTTCTACAGTATATTCTTTTAGCCTTTTTCCTTTTGTATCAGATAGTATTTTAAGTTCGCTTTTGATGGCTATAATTTCATTAAGAGCCGAAACTAAAAAATGTCCAGAACCTACGGCAGGGTCGCAAATCTTAATATCGTTTACAATTTCGTTAGCTTCTTTAATGTCATCGATTTTATTATAGAGTTCTTCAAAACTTTTGATATTCCAATTTTTTGCTTCGTTAAACTTCTGTACGACCGCCAAACGGATAGATTGACGACACATATACATTGTAATAAAGCCTGGCGTATAAATTGAGCCATCCTTGTAGCCATTAATTTTTTCAAAAACCTTTCCTAATACTGAGGCATTAATTAATGGCTTATTATCTTCTTGTATGTTTTCTGAACCTTCGCTGGCAAAGTCGTATGAATCTAAAAACAGAAATAAATAGTCAAGCGTTTTTAGTTTATCACTTTTCCTTTTTTGTTCCTTCAGAATACTTGTGCTGTTGAAATCGAGAGTTTCTGAATTGTCTAAAGAATCTATGCAAATAGTTAAGTCTTCTAATTCACTGATTTCAAAAAGCGAACTATTTAAGTATGGAACAAGCTTGTATTTTGTTTTGATTTCTTCTTCTCTGCTGCTGATGTTAACAGCCAAAACATTATGAAATAGTTTAAATAACTCGTCGAAGTCATGAATGAGTATTGAATTTAAAAACTTGTACGACCTGTCACCTTTATGATAGCTGATTAATTGTCCTTCCAGCAACTTTAAAAATAATATTCTATTTATCCATGTAATGCAAAGTTCAAGTGCAATATTAAAGTATTGGTCATCTGATGTTTCGCCAAATGCCTTTATATCTGTGATTTTGTGTACTCCTTTTGTTCGTAGCTTTTTAATAGCCATTTCCAAAAGAGAAGCTGGGTTTTTATTTTCGATTTTTCGGCGAATTATATTCTTCCCATTTTCTTTTGCTTCTTCAAGTCCAATGATGTGTAGTAATTCTTTGTAAAATTTATCGTCCAGTTCGTTACTGTCGTTTGCGAATGGAACTTTTAATAAATGTTGAGGTGAAAGTATTTTAAGAAGTGCAATAAGATTTTTATCGTCAACCTTGTCCTCATTTTTAAGAACTTTTACATAATTCTGAATATTGAAATAAGTGCAGGGGATTTCTTCATCAAGTTGGTCAATGAATGGCTTGGCAATTTCATTGTAAAATAAGCTTGTGTCTTTAGTTACTTTTTTCCCGTCTCTCCATCCTTCGTAATGTTTTACAAGTGCTTTGTTCTTGTAAAAAAGGTTTTCAAAATACTTTGCTTCAATAATGTACCATTCGTTGATATTTGTCGCAACTAAATATTTAATGTCAATGTTATTGCATTCAATGCGTTCCCGTAAGTAATACAAAACAAGTTCATGTATTGCTTTGCCGTTTGGTTTGTCCGCCGTGAACCAGTCGCTTTTATTGCTTGGTCGTTTAGCTTCAATGATTACACCAACTTGGGTTTTGTTGTCTTTGCCGTTATGTATTACAAGGTCTTGTCTGCCTTTGGTATTTATGAAGTTATTGTCTTGATAAATCGCTTTTTTGAGAAAGTCGCTTACAAGGTTTTTATGAAACTCCTCTGTTTCATTAGAGTCTATTCGTCCTAAAAGCGTAATGAGTTCTGTTTTGAATAAATCCATTTGACTTCTTAAAGGTCTTTGCTTTAAGAAGGCTTTATTGAGTGTCCTTTTGGGTGCTTGCGTTATTAATCTCATCTATTATTTACAGTCAATTTTGATAATCGGCAATTTAAGCATTTATTGTCGTGTGAAGTGTTGCTTTGTCTGCCAGTTGGGTGGTGGGTGGGCATGGTGTTGAGCATTGTTATTTGCTGATGTATTTTGTTGAAGCCGAGAAGAATTCCGTCCGCTGGGGTGAGTGGGCTGTGCGTTGGCACAAGGCAGGCTCTTTTGCAAGGTTGGCTTTTGTGTGTCGGCTTTGTGTTCCTTGCAAATGTGCCTGACTTGGTGCGTTGGGTCGTGTCGGCAAAGTCTTGGATGTTTAAATGTTTGTAGAATGTCGTTTAGGGTGACGTACAACGGACAGGGCTTGCCGAAGTACGGGAATTAGTATTCCGTCCGCCCGTAACCGATGATGATTGAAAAACTTATGATGAAGATAACAACAAAAAGCTAAATAGATAATGTCCAGCCCGATATGAAGTACAATAGAATTACAAAAAGCCGAAGATAACTTCCGTCCGCCCGTATTTTGGCA
>JAFDXH010000092.1 GCA_018268075.1 Bacteroidota bacterium
ACGGGCTGCGATGGGGCTCGCTGCACGGCCGTGACACGGCGCGGCTGTCGGTCGTGTCGGATGCATGCATATCGTCAGCATGGTGCTCGCTGTCATGGCCGCCTTGCTCAACACACGCAGTGGCACGAGCTGCACTGTCACGCCCGTGCATACCATCGCGACTGCCCACGCTGGTTGCACACACTGCGCCCCCCACACAAACGTCCGTGTCCGTCGTGCCCAGCGCCGCGGCTACCCACGCACGCCCCGTGAGACGGCGAAGCACGTCAGCGGGCTGCCACGTTTTGTACGTCGGGTCAAAGTGTACGAAGCAGCCAGGCACGGTGCCCGTTGGTGGGTGCCTCGTTGCCTCGGCTCGGCTACCGAGGCCGACGAGTACATTGGCATGAGCGTGACGGTGCACGGCAGGACGTGTGTTGTCCTGGATACCTACCTGACACGCTGCCCAGCTATTCCAGCGCGAACCTGCTCGTGCGCCCCAGCTGCGCGACCGTGCTGCCCTGGTATGTCCCCGCCGCACATGGCTTGCTGTGCCCGACACGTCCTGGTAAGACGAACCCGCACGGCTTGCAGACTGCAAAAAAACAAAATGAAGTCGAGGTGAACCTCGCTGCCGCGAATCTGCAGCGCTTCCGCGCTTCGATTCTTGCCTTAAACTTAATTGACAATTACAAAGGCTAATTAATTCCTGAAAAATTAACTTTAAACAGGATTTTAATTAATTCCTGAAAAATTAACTTTAAACAGGATTTTAATTAATTCCTGAAAAATTGAATAAAAATAGGATTTTATATATTCTTAAAACAAAGACTTTTACATAGACTTTAAAGGTAGTAATTATTCTACTACTACTAAATGAGTTTCTATAAAAAAAGGATATATGTAGAAGAATAGTAAATTTGGTAGTAAAAGTAACTTTTATGAAGTTTGTTAAAAAGAAAATTATTTTTTGGCAGGTTAAAAAATCATTTTTTACTCCCTATTTTAACTACCAAATTTGTTGGGTTATTTTGTTGGGCTAGTTTGTTGGGCTAGTTTGTTGGGTTTGTTGGGGTGTAAACTAAGTCTGAATGAATGAGTGTTTGATTGTCGATAATATTGTCCAAACGGAACGTGAGACCACCCTGAATGAGTGAACGAGTGAAACGAGTGGAACGTATGTAAGGCGCTGTTCGAGGGGGTGGAGCGCAGCGGAGTAGCCCCGAGTCCTTTATTATTGTCTTTCTGTTTGTAAATTAAATTGTGACTCAATTATCATATAATTGATGCATGACGTCAAAGCCCGCATCAACCTAAGTCACATGCACTTTGAATCAAGTGAAACGGACCACTAGAACGTTAGATACATCGAATTGAATTTTTATAAGTTTTAATTATTTCCTTGTTGTATTTTTTCAGAAAAAACACAGAAGCCCAATGTCAGGTATTTATTTTTTGAGAAAAAACACAGAAGCCCAATGTCAGGTATTTATTTTTTGAGAAAAAATACAGCTCTATAAATAGCGCTCCGATTAAGTTGAAATTTGGTTTCTAAGCTAATTCGACCATGCCTGACACGATGACACCATCAAAATTTAATTATCTCCAATAATTAAATCAAAAATTTATTATAAAAATTTTGATAATTTATATCATGAAAATGGAAAATTAGTAATTAGACGACGTCTAATACACTGAGATAAAACATATATTATTATCTTTCTTTTTTTGCAAATTAAATTGTCTTAAATATTTATACCACTTAAAGATTTAATATATAATATTTAAATTATTATAAGATGGATTTAAATGATTTTTGCGGTGTTTACAGAAAATATTATGATCCAGAAGAAACAAAAATATATTTTGAGGTATTTATGATGGATGGCAAATATGAAGGAATTTATAAATCATATTATGAAAATGGACAATTAGAAGGAGAATCAAATTATATAAATGGAAAAGAAAATGGTATTAGTAAATCATATAATGAAAATGGACAATTGGAAGAAGAAATAAATTATATCGATGGAGAAATGAATGGAATGTTTAAATCATATGACATCGACGGACAATTATATGATGAAATAAATTATATCGATGGAAAAATCAATGGAAAATATAAAATATACTATGGAAATGGAAAATTACGTGAAGAAGTCAATTATATCGATGGTAAAAGAAATGGGATTTTTAAATCATATTACCAAGACGGACAATTAGAAGTAGAAGTCAATTATATCGATGGTAAAAGAAATGGGATTTTTAAATCATATTACCAAGACGGACAATTAGAAGTAGAAGTGAATTATATCGCTGATAAAAGGAATGGCATTTTTAAATCATATTACGAAGACGGACAATTGGAAGAAGAAATAAATTATATCGATGGAAATTATAAATCATACGATGAAGATGGACAATTAAAAGAAGAAGGAAATTATATCGATGGAAATTATAAATCATACGATGAAGATGGACAATTAAAAGAAGAAGGCAATTATAAATGGAAAAAATAACTCAACTCATATTATTATCTTTCTTTCTGTAAAACAAAAAATTATTATAAAAATTTTGAAGTATTTAAACCACTTAAGGTTTTAATATATAATATATTATTATTATAAGATGGTCAAAATTTCTACTGAGCAAAAGCAAAAGGAAAAAAAATACGACGACGCCAAACAGGATTATATTACAAGTTTTTCGAGTCGTTTTACAATTGAAAAGTTAAAAGATTTATTTAAAGAAGAAGAACCTAATAAAATCAAATTTATTCTTGAAAAGAAAGCATATGCTGGCGAGAACAATGTTAAAAATAATTACACCCTCAAAGAAAACGATTATGATGAAATTTACCCAAAATGTTTAAAATATATTCGTGATAATATTTACCGTGCTGATAAAGGCTTAATGTTTTATATTATCTCAATCAATAGTGAAGGTAATTTATCACCAATTGAATTTACCAAAGAGGAGATGAACGCTAAGCTTAACTTTTTTCCAGATGATCTAAAAACTTGGTTCACTAAATATTACTGCACCGAATACAGAATTGATTGTAATAATACAGAACATAAAGTATATGTTAAACATTCAATTAATCACTTAAATATTTTTAATGGATACCGATATGATGGACTCAAATTTAATGATAAAATTCATCAAAAACGTAAACAAGATATTGAATTTGTTTGGAATCATGTATCAGAGGTTCTTTGTTCTAAATCAGAAAGAGTTTATCAAGAAGTTAAAAATTGGATTTGTGCACTAATTGGCGGGCGTCGTAAATTAACCACCGCTTGGTATTTGAAGGGTAAACGTGGAGTTGGTAAATCAGTTATTGTAAGATTATTAATGAAAATTATTTCTGTTGTTAATTGCTTTACTGTAAAACATCAAAATCAAATTATTGGTGAATTTAATGGTCACTTTTTAGCAAAAGTATTAGGATTTATTGATGACGTTGAATTTACTGGACCTAACTTTTTATCATTTGGTGAAGTTATGAAAACATATATTACTGAAGAAAAAATTGCATTTCGTGATTTATTTAAAACTGCATCGCAAATGAGTAATATTACCAGCTGGATTATTGCAGGTAATCAAGATGTTGGGGCATTAAAAGATGGTAATGCAAATGAACGTTCGCGTTACATTGTTTCAGATGTATCACCAATTTTAAAGTCAAATGATTATTTTAAAAGATTAAATAAATTAGTAGATGACGATGAAGAATTTTTAAAAGCATTTTATTTTGATTGTTTATTAAATTATAATTCTGAATACAATGAACAAGAATCAATCAAGTCATTACCAATTACGAAAACAAAGGAAGAGCAAATACAAAAATCAATGCCTTCAATTGCCAAAATGTTTAAATATTATTTAGCTGAGGAACCAATTGAAGAGTTTTTTAATGTCATGAAATATTCTGAGTTTTATAATATGTTTTATACTAACTGGCATAAAAATCATAATAATACAGAAAAAAATCTAATTCATAAACATCAACTTTTTAACGAATTACAAACAATGAACTTTGTTAGTATCAAACAACGTAAGATTGACGGTGTACCGTATAAAAATACAATTATCATCGACAAAGAAAAATTAATGGCAGAGTTTGTAAAATTAAAATATATTGTTGAATCTGATGATATTGAAATTAAACAAAAAGAAGAAAATGTTTTAGATCAAGTTATTAAATTACAAGATGAAATCATTTTATTACAAGAAAAACGCGCTGAATTGCTTCAAACCTTAAATAAATCTAAAACAATTACAAATACTTTTAATAATGGCAAAAGATTATTCAAGTGTCCGATTAATGTTACAGTTAATGTTTCAATCAATACTGATTCAGATGATGAATCAACATATAAAAAACATGTAAAAGATGAAGAGTTTGAAGAATCTGAATTTGACCTTGAAAAATTCTTTGATTAAATTTTTAATATATAAAATTTTCTTATTTTTTAGTATAAATTCAACTTAAAGAAATAATAATATATTTCTTATATATATGAATAGTTTAGACAAGATATATAAAATGACAAAATTGTATGAACGAAATGTAACAAGAGGTAAAAAAGATACAGTGATTAAATTATTTAGAAGAGACAAAACTATGATAAGTCCAGATGAAGTAAGAAAAATATTAGACAAATTGAATAATCTTATGGTGCGTGAAGTCTAGAATCATCCGAGGGTTTTAATTAACATAAAACCGACAGAACTCGACTTAGGGTAATCGTGGTTCGAAAAACTCAACGTCATTCGACTCCTCTCGAAAACTTGAATCGGCTGACGATTCGTTCTTGTCGAGCTCGTTCTTGTGAAGGGCTGCCTGATTTTTGGGGGTTTGAAATTGGCGCCCCCCGTAATACCCACCCCTAAAAAACCTCCCTATACCCCCCTTTTGCAACCTGGGGTTAATTATCTGATTAATTATATTCAGGCCCTCCCACACTAATTGCTACTGTGGTGGTGTAGGGTTGGTTGAGTGAAAGGTTTAAACAATCGCACGTGCGAGTCGATGTGATCTTTGCGTTTGTTTTGGTGGGTTCAGCGAAAGATAAACGCACTTCTTCGCGTTTTGATCATATATAGCTGTCTATTTTTAGCATATGAGTCATTGGCCGAAAATTGGCGGTCCCCAACCAAGATGGCGGCCTCGGATGACTAAAGACTTCACGCACCATATTCGGTTGGCACAACAATCTTGAAAGGTGGGCACTGCATCCAAAACGTGGCGCGCTTATTTCTTTTAGGTTTGTTCAAGCGA
>JAFDXH010000093.1 GCA_018268075.1 Bacteroidota bacterium
GCAGGGAAATTATCAAACATTTGTAACAGCATGGCAACAGTTTAACGACTACTTAGTGAATGGATACTATGCCAACAGGAAGCACTTATTGCTGACTGATATAATTTCTCTTAAAATAATCAGGGAGAAGATGACAGAAGAAAAGCAACTGAAGATTGCAGACAATGAGCTGGCAAAAAAGAGTATTGAGATGAACGAATATTTGTTTAAAGAAAAAGTGATATCAAAAGAGGAATACCGGGTGGCAAAGAGCGCATATATGAATAAACTATCGGCCATACCTAAATTGGAATCAGCTATCATTTCGCAGGACAACCAGATCAGGGAGAAGTAAAAAAAATAGACCAGTTGGACCATGATATTTTACAACAGAAAAAGTTGTTTGAGCAGGCTTTATATACTTTGAAAAGTGGCACAGAGGATTGGATCATTAAATATATTATAAGAAGCCCTGTAGATGGCAAACTGACTTTTGTGATGCCCCTTCAAAAAAACCAGTTTCTAGAGCAGGGGAAATTAATAGGCTACGTTAGTCCGGCAGATGCCAGTTATTACGCCGAGATAAAACTATCGCAGAATAATTTTGGAAAAGTGGATACGGGTATGCATGTGCAGTTGAGGTTTGATGCCTATCCCTACCAGGAAATTGGGTTTGTGGAAGGGAAGCTGAATTATATATCTGACATGTCGGTTGACAGTGGTTTTTTAGGCAGGGTGGACCTGCCGGAAGGTTTGCACACCACGCGAAAAAGGACATTGCAGTTCAAGAATGGATTAAAAGCAAAGGCGCTTGTTATTACAAGGGATATGACGCTTTTGCAAAGGATATATTATGGTATTACAAGATCGTTGGAGATGAATAAGTGAGTTCAATGATTTAGGGAGGCTGAGATTCGTCCGGGGAACAAAATTATTAGTTGGCTGTATTTTTCTCGCACCATCCTGTTTTTTTCATTTCTCCTTTTAAAACAGTTAAGTTATATCCAAGTCTTTTGCAGAAATCCCGGGCCGTTGTATAATCCAGGTCCCGGTCAAGGTCATCAAAAATGAACGTACACTCTACTGATGCAAAGAGAGACAGGTTTTCCAAAATATTTCTTCTTAGTTCACCGGGAGGTCCATCTACTAATATTGCGGCAGGATTATGTTGCAATGCATTTATCACCGGTTCCGGCTGATACCAGCCTGACTGAATGGGAGCATGAATACAGACGTGATCGGGAGAACGTTGTATAGCATAAAACAGGTTGTGCTCAATGCTTATCACCTTATAGTATTTGAGTAAAATATTGGTTCCAAATCCGGAACCTAACTCAACGAGCAGGCTACCCTGTGGTATTTTTTCAAGCAAACGCGTAACAATATTTTCTTCAATAGCAAAACCGCCCAATGCAATATTTTGCCCTTTTTGTTCGAGGCGGGAACGGCTCAGCAGCGCGGTAAAAAAATAATGCAACTTTTCCTGCCTGAATAACCTGAGCTTTTCGTTTCGCTTTAGCAGCTTATTCAGGCAGCAGAGGGCAGCGTCAAATTCTTCCGGCAGCAACAGTTGATTTTTGGTGAGTTTAAGATAAATGGCCGTATCGGCGTTTGTAAAATTGGGTTTAAACAGAGCTAATTGTTTAAGCCTTACCCTATCGGCATAGTATGCCTGCTGGGTATATTTTGCTGAAGATATTTGTGATTCATGTTTTCTGTAGTAAACGAGTTTTTTCGGTATAATGTTTATGGGAAATTTTTGAGCGCATCTCGCCAGCAACTCGTAGTCTCCTGCATAATAATAGGCTTCATTATAGCGGATATAATACTTTTTTAAAAATGATTGTTTCATCATTACAGATGAATGAATAAAACACATATTGCTGAGAAGGCGCAACCTGATGTCGTTATAACCGGAAGGTGCAAGGTATTCTTCAGTAAAATTACCCTTGTTGTCAATAATATCTCCAAAACTACCCACTACACCTACGTGCTCATTTTTTTTAAGCCATCGTAGCTGTGTTGCCAGGCGATTGGGTAAGGATATATCATCTGCATCCATCACGCAGATATATTTTCCCCTGCTCATTTTTATCCCGAGGTTGCGGGTGGCATAATTTCCCTTGTTTGCCTTATTTGGGGTCACTGTAATTCTTTTGTCGGTAAATTCCCTGACAATAGACAATGTCTCATCAGTAGAAGCATCATCAATAACAAACAGTTCAAAGTTTTCAAACGATTGATTTAATATACTTTGAATTGCAGCTTCAATGTACTTTGCTGCGTTGTATGCAGGCATGACTATTGATATTTCCGGGGTATTCATTAAATACAATCTCTTTTGCTAAGATCAACCAGGCTATTTTGTAGCGATAATGGGTATTTGTTTTAAAATTTTCCGAATGTCTGTGTTCTGGGCAATAATCGTCTTTTTACTGTCTAATAAAATATTCATTGGGATTCCATCAAAACCAAGTTTTTTAATCATAGGGTTGCGCATGTCGTTCTCCAATAAGTAATTTTTCCAGGGGAGATCATCTTGTATGAGTGCTTTTATCCATTTTTGTGGACTGGAATCTACTGATAAACCAATGATTCTTACTGCAGAAGTATCTATTAGGGAACCCAATATTTTAGTTGGATTTCTTCTATCCTACACGGGCCACACCATGAAGCGCCGATAACCAGCACATTGTACCTATGTCTTTTATTGAATAAATTACCTATTGAGAAAATGTTGCCGGTTGAATCCTTTACTGAAATTTCATCAAAACTGCTAACATTAAATCCAATATTCTTCTCAAAGGTATATTTTTCGAATTTTGCCCAAACCTTTTTGCCTACATCACTATTACGTATCGAAAGCGGGAACGATTGAAAAACACGCCTTCTCTGTCCTATTGTGACGATATTAGAATATGGTGAGAAAAAACCCAGTGCTCCCATAGGTCGGGGTGATCTTTTGCGTATTTATAATACATACTTTCAGAAATGTCCGAAAACAGTCTCCAGGCACTTCGGTTAGCAATCAGTACAGAATCCTTGTTTTTTATAGTAATTCTTCCGGCAAGGCTGTCGCAAAAAGATAAAAAATCACGAAACTTAGGTAAATAGTAATTTCTGAGATCAATAATATTATTAAATATCAGGCTTGAATCGGGTAAGAAAGGGTAATAAGCGTGGTTTACTACATATAAATCTATAACCGGTTTTTCGGTTTTGGAAGTGGCTGTTAAGGTGTCTTTTGCAGTATTTAAGATTTTGCTTGAGTTCTGGTGACATGAAAATAGCAACAGTAAACTAACAAACATACTATTAAAAAGCTTCATAACAACAGTATTAAGTTCCTATTGAGCCTGTACTTGCGATTTAATATGGCAAGTACAGGCCTAAAATCCCCGGTTTAGTTCATAATACAATTGTAGGTGGTGCAGCTTACCGGACCAGCTGACCAGGAACAGTTTGAACCGTAAACTCTTTCACATAAATCAACCGGAGAACCGGTAATATACCAGCAACTTTCCTGCCCATTTGTAGATCCAACAACGTAACATCCACCGCTTCCATATCCTCCTCCTCCATACCCATCCCCACCCAATACATGCTTCAATTCTTCCCTGCTCAAAATTTGAGCATCATCTAAATTTAGTTTTTTAAATTTAAGCTTTTTCATTTGTAAAAAAATTAGGTGATAAAATATTTTAACAATGTAAAGTTCCAACCCTTCGATGCACTATAAGTGCATCGAAAGAATTTTTCCTGAAGATTTCGAACATTTCGAAATGACAATAATGAGTGCGACGCCGCTACGGGAATACCGGCTATTATTGTCACACTGGACGATCAATTTCAACTCCAGTAAAGAATTTCTTTGTGATTACATGGATTCATCAGTTCATCTTGATCTATTTAACGGTAGACGCCAGGTACTATGCTGAGATAAAAATATCACAAAGTAATTTCGGCAAAGTGGATACCGGCATGGGTGTGCAATTGAGGTTTGATGCTTATCCTTGCCAGGAAGTTGGATTTGTTCAAGGCAAACTTGATTATATCTCTGATATGTCAGTTGACAGCAGTTTTTTGGGAAGGATAAATTTACCGGAAGGTTTACTCACCTCGCGGAACCGCAACTTGCAATTTAAGAACGGATTAAAAGCAAGGGCGCTTGTTATTACAAAAGATATGACCCTGCTGCAAAGGATATATTATGGTATTACCAAATCATTAGAAATGAATAAATGAATCACATACTGCTATTATTCCTTATTAGCTGTGTTGCTGTTCCGTTGCGACGGATATTATTTACTGCTTAGCAGCAGAAGTAGTAGTGAGCCTGAGCAAAGCGGCTAATCTTGCAGGTGTAAAACTGGCTACATTCAGAGAACTGTTAGATGCCAATGCATAAAATGTTGTGTTGCTGCCTATGCCGAGAATTGCAATACAAGATGCTAATATTCTAAAATTAGAATATCGGCAATTGAATTATATGAAATTCAGTTGATGAGTCGGGAAGATACGCGATTGTCAGAACGGGACTGGTCTGTGATATTTTATGCCCGACAAAAAGATGCGATCTTACTAACAGGTGATAAATTTTTGAGAACTGTCGCCACTCAAAACATTTAACAGTTCATGGTATATTCTGGTTAATTGATCAATTAGCAGATGAGGGTATATTATCAAAGAAA
>JAFDXH010000094.1 GCA_018268075.1 Bacteroidota bacterium
ACCAACAAGCGGTTGTCTATTACTGATAGCCTTGCCTTCAACGCCATTTAGTTTTAAATTAAATAGCATAAAATTCAAAGCCATGTCTGCTTCACTGCCTAAAATATTATCAGTTGTATTGATGATAGCAACTTTGTTTCCTGCCTGAATAAGTAATACGGTAGCCTTTATTACATCAGAATTATTGGGGACCCTTTTCATTATGCTGTTGGATAACATGTAATAATTTAGCCCCTGCCCTGTTTGTCCTTTTTCATGACTACCTGCCTCAAAAATTGTAGCATTTGGGTTAGGGTGCAGTTCCCATCCCGCAAATACTTCAAAAAAAATATGTTTCATGTCTTTTTCTAAATCGCCTGAAGAGGATATTGGTTTCATAAATTCAATAACCCTTTTTCCGGAAGTCGTATTTTTTTCCAACGTCAGATTATTTTCCCTGGAATTTAAATTCCAGGTGGGCGGCACTGTGATGGAATAGATGTTTAAATTTCCTGCAACGGTTTCATTGTTTTTTGACGAGACCTTTTTTTCATTACCCTCTTTTTCATACTGCGCTTGAGTAGTAGTCGCCGGAATAATTTCCTTTGCCACATCTACCGAAGCAATAAAATTTTCTATATCAGTCTTGTATTTATCTGAATTGGAAAGTATGCATACAGCTTGCATATTATTTTCGCCGCTAAAGTTGATAAGCATGGCCATTGTGGCCACGCCATTATCATTATATCGGGCATTGCCAATTAAAAATTCCCATCCTTTCAGAGTTGCTTCGGGTTGCATCTCCGGGCTGGCCGTGAATTTGAAAGGTGCTTGCATTAGTTTATCCCACGCAAAATCAAAATCATTTTTTGTGCCGCCCTTGCCGGGCATTATTTTATAAATAAAAAAATTGCAGTAAGCGCCGGTGCTTTTATCTTCTTTGTAATAAGTGAGCACGTTATCATTTTTTACTAAATCGTAGTTGGCGGGAACAGCGTAATTGACTATGCCAAATGTTTCCATCTGTGCAAACGAGCTAAAACCTAACAACAGCAAAAGAGTGGATAAAAATAATTTGTTCATTGTCCTGGATGTTTGGGTATTTTGTTTTGATGTAAAACTAACCTTGTGCGGGAAATGAGATCATCATTAAAAAAGATGATTTTTAGATTTTATGAAAAAAATAAAAAGTTGTTTGTTGATACATTTCAAAATATGTAGTTGCCGAAATACGAATATTTGGCTAAAGCCTATTCAATTTTCATTTTATTGCCCCGCCTTTAAAGGCGGGGCAATATAGTCAGATCAATATAGGCGGGACAATGAAAACACACGCTGTTACTGGCGCCGGTCTCCAGACCGGTGACCAGTCGTTACTAATGCTGACTATTAAGTAAAGTACACACAGCAATGCAGGCGGGACAATGAAAACACATGCCCTACATTGGCTTTAGCTCAAATGAGCATTCAAATTACATTCTTACTTATTTCAACTAAAAGCCCACGGCAAAACCGTGGGCTGAGAAAATAAATGGAATTCGAAACGGTCTCTACAGGGTTTTAATTCATTTGAAAATTAATGCTGAACAATTATTTTTTGAGTTTGTGTTACCGAACCATTTTCCACACTTAGTATATACGTACCATTGGCAATATTTTGTGTACTGATATTGGTAAGCCTATTTTTTAATTGCACTGTCATTAAAAGTTGCCCTTTAACTGAAAACAATTTAACCCTTGCATTGTGCTGCAGCATGGTGTTGATTAAAATATTAACTTCATTATTTGCAGGCGAAGGATAAGCGATGAACCCAGCATTTATTTTATTAAATACTACAGACGTAATTACCGAGTATTTATATTTTCCATCCATATCTATTTGCTTCAATCGGTAGAATAGCATACCTGCCGGTACCTGATGATGAGTAAAATTATATTGATGGCGACCACTGGTATTGGCCGACTGCACATTGCCTATTTTAGTAAAATGTGTACCATCTGTACTAAATTCCACTTCAAATAAATTTGTATTTACTTCATTTTCTGTTGACCAATTCAATAGTACATCATTGTCGCTTGCAACGGCTGAGAATGAAATAAAGTTAAGCGAAAGCGTACCTGCTGCCCCAAGTTTTACAACCCAAAGATCTCCATTGCCCTGATTGCTGTTAACATCTCCATCTGAGGAGTTTGTATATCCTGCTATAATAAAGCCATCATCTGATGTTTGCCTGATGCTGTATCCATATTCAGCATCTGAACCGCCTATTGATTTTTGCCAGGCAAGGTTTCCTGTTACATCTAATTTCGCTACCCAAAAATCTGCACTTCCGTGATTATTGGCAACATCGCCATCTGTAGAATTTGACATACCTAAAGCAACATACCCACCATCTGAAGTTTGTTGTATTGCGTAAGCCCAGTCATAATCCGAGCCTCCTAATGTTTTTTGCCAGATTATGTTGCCTGATGAGTTTAACTTAACAATCCAAAAATCATCAATACCATGATTGCCACTTACATCGCCATTGTTAGAACCGGTTATACCTGCTAAAATATAACCACCATCTGTAGTTTGTTGTACTGCATTGTAGTACTCGTCCCCGGTTCCTCCCTGAGTTTTTTGCCACATTATATTTCCTGATGCATCCAATTTTACTACCTGACAATCATGTTGGCCATTAATATTACTGGCTACCGATCCGGCTACTATATAGCCACCATCCGAGGTTTGTTGTATGGCGTTTGCTCTATCATTCTGGCCGCTACCAACCATTTTGTGCCATGATATATTGCCTGACGGATCTAACTTTACAATCCAAAAATCAAAGGAACCATTATTACCGCTTGCATCGCCATTGTTAGAAGCGGAGTATCCTCCGGCTATATAACCACCATCGGATGTTTGATGTATATCTGTAATAAAGTCGCCACCCACACCACCAAGCGCTTTCTGCCAAATCAAATTCCCTGATGCGTTCAATTTTACCACCCAACCATCCGAATCCGGGTTGTGATTGCCACTTACATCGCCGTCGTTTGAAAATGTATATCCTGCAACTATATATCCGCCATCACTTGTTTGATGTACAGCATTGGCAAAATCATTATTGCTTCCGCCTAGTGTTTTTTGCCACAGCTTATTGCCTGTTGCACCTAATTTTACTACCCAAAAATCCATGCCTCCATGATTACCACTTGCATCGCCATCATTAGAAGCAGTGAATCCTGCTACAATATAGCCACTATCAGCAGTTGGCTCTATGGATTTTGCAATATCGGCATCAGTACCACCTAGTGTTTTTTGCCATTCAATAACTGGCGATTGGGCAAATATTCCCTCATTTATTAAAATCACAACTAACAGGAGTAGATTTTTTATTTTCATAACTTTTTTTTTAAAATTTTCTTGAACATAGAAATACAAGGGGGAACTATTTCTGCATATCATTAAAAAAGATGATTTTTAGAAAACCTGCTTCAAAAAAATCATTAAAAAAGATGAGGGGAAATAAATAAGTATTCTATTTAATTTGCATTCAATGATAAAAAGAGTATTCATACAAATTATTTGCCTGCTTATAATTAGCCTTACCGGCAACGCTCAGTTGTTGAATAAAGACAGCCTGCTGAAATCATTGCCTTCGGCAAAAGAAGATACCAATAAAGTAAAATTGTATTTTACC
>JAFDXH010000095.1 GCA_018268075.1 Bacteroidota bacterium
AAAAAAGCTGCTCTCTAACCTCTTTACCATCAATGTACGCATGATTGCTGCTAACCTGTCTGATATGGATTGTACTGTTGTCTTTCCTTTCGTATAAAGATTACGGTCTGCCTGTTTTGCAAGAAACTCAATTGCCCGATAACGATAATATTGAATTGCAGTTGGTAAAGGATTACCCATTTCATCAACCCCAGCAATTAAATCAACTGTATCTAAAAATAATACTGCTAATTCATCTTCCAATTGATAGTGCAATTCTTCAGGGTCACCAACTTTGGGAAATACGATATTCTGTTTCTTCAAGTCCTCCAAATATTCCTCGTTATTTTCAATATCCCTCCGGGTACGCCTAATTACTAACGGTTCTACTACATCATTTCTTAATTGATTGAATAGTGCTTTCAGTTTCGGTATGTTCAAATGCGTTTCTGCTGCCAATTTTTTATACCTGTCATTAATAGGTTTGAAGTAATCCTGCAAATTTTTGACTGTATCTAAAGTTGAATTTCTTTTATCCTGAAACAGGTACAATTGATTTTCGATGTCTTCAGGTCTATTATTTAGGGGCGTTGCTGATATTAGAATTACTTTCTTTTTTGTATCGCCGTTTTCGCCCGGTTTTATTCGTGGAGTTTTACAAATCTCCTGTAATGCTAAATACATATCAGTATAGTCATTACGGAATTTATGAGACTCATCCACAATGATGAGGTCATAATATTCTGCATCGGGTAAATCGGTGAAGTCATTATTCAAGACATGTTCTAAACTTCCTGTTGTTACATACCGTAAATGATTATCAATTAAGAAATCGGTTGCAGTTCTTTGCCAGTTTGGTTTAATGGCAGGGGGTACAACAATTAATACTTTGGTGTGGCTTCCGTTTTCATAAATAAACTTTTTGATAATCATTGAGGCTATAATGGTTTTTCCTAAGCCTACTACATCTGCAAGGATAAAACCATTATGTTTCAACATCATTGCATATCCCTGGTTTGCAGCATCCGTTTGATACTTTAAACGCATGTATTTTTCCGGTAACAGTAATTCAATATTATAAGGGTCATATTCAACTCTGTTTCCGAAATACTCAATGAGCATTTTAATATATAATTCAAAGGGAGTGAAATCATCTTTTAGATATGATTTCTTTTTTATTGCTTCAGCATCAACTTGCAAAATGTTAACTGAATCCTTCCATAATTCTTCAAATTCATCATACGAAAACTTTACATCATCGTATCCACTTAACTCAACATTAAATTCATAATTGTGAATTGCGGAAGAACCCATACCAGCATCTGTTAAGTTTGATGAACCGGTAATTACAGCACATTCTTTATTATGCTGGTTATGTATGTCCTTATAGAAAATATAAACCTTTGCATGAATCTTTTTGTCGGGGTGGGCTTTTACTTCAATCTTTTTGTCAACTAAATCGGTTATGAATTGGAGAATGCCTTTTTCTGTTACTTCATCGTAGTTCGCTTTCTCTATATCCTCCAGCATCTTTTCGATAAACTCTTCTTTTGTCTTGTCATGGTTTTGAAAGAACTCAATCCCTTTTGAATGAGCTTCCTGAATTTGCCGGTCAACGTTTATACCAACCAATATTCTTACTTTATCTATGTTGTCTAAAAAACCTCTTACCTTAAAATAGCCTGAAGCTCTCAGGTAACCTACTAAAGCATCAAAGTTTTTAATACCAGAATTGTGTTTGAATATTGCTTCAAACTTTTCAATTAAAGTATTGCCTGTTTTATTTGTGAAAAAATTTGTTGGCATTAGTGTGATTATATCAGAATGTCTTTAAATTGTTTGTCTAATTCCTCCCAGTTGTTGTCTTTAAATAATTTCTCCTCTATGTTAAATTCAGCAGGGTTTTCAGCAGTATTGTATTTCTTCCTGCTGCCCACTAATCTTGCATGAATGGAACCGCCACCGTTGGCACTGTAATCAACTATGCCTGTTACAAACTTGCTTCCTTCTTTTACATCAAGTACACTTTCGGGCTCAGCGTTCAATTCAATTTTTGTACGGTGTGTATTTGTATCTTCATAAAGCTCACGAAGGTTTACCGTTAAATCTTTGGAGATATTAGAAAGATTGGGTGATATGAGGTCGAAAGTAATTTGCTTGATTTGTTGCGGATACTTCCTAACAAAATTCCAAAAATCCTGCTTGTCATAAATTGGGTCAAGATAAAAGCCCAAATTGAAATCCTTTATTTTGGCATCAACACTTTCTAAAATAAAGTTCCTTACAATCTGTGAAGTTTTAAAGGCCGTTGTATTTGTTTGAATAGCTATCTTCTGAACATCAGGATTGTTATTGATTGCAACGATAATGTTTGGGTAATTATCAATTGTATCTTCTGTAAAATCTTCCCGGTAAATATGTGCTGTACGTTTAGCACTTATTTTAAAGTAAAACATATCACCACTTTGGTGAACCAGTTTGGACTTGATAGAAGAGTTGGACGATGTAAACCGAAAGGTGTCTTTAGTTATAATATCCTTCAGGATATTATTTTTTTCTGCCCTGAGTTGTTCGGCATTTTCATACTTGCCAAACATGTTTATGGGCATAGTTTTATCAACTACTAATTGATACCTAAAAACCTCAAAAGTAGAGTTTTTGGCAAATGTTGGTTGTATGTCTTTGCTCATCGTCCTTTGTTATTTTTCAAATATAAAGAAGTTTTTTTAAAAACCTTACCGAATGGTATAATTTTTTGTATATTTGTAGTAGTAAAGAAATTAAAATAATGGCACTGCAAAAGCAAAATAAGGCACTTACGAATAGCTCTGTTGCAGTTCATAGAAAAGAGGCATTTGATATAGGGTATAAGCAATATTTTAAGGATATAGCCAATAACAGGATTTCTCAGATACTGAATAGTAAGGAACGAAATGTAAAGTTTGAAAATATCACCTACCGGCAATTGAATAGCTGGGAAAAGGAAGGTTTGCTAACTAATGAAAGGGAGGAAAGAAGCTGGCGAAGGTTCAGCATAATGGATGCTCTTTGGGTTAAGGTGATACTTGAATTACGTGAATTTGGTATGGGTTGGGAGCAAATAAAGAATACTAAGTACAGCCTGGAATATGACAGCAAAGAATTTGGGGTACAAATGCCAATCCTTGAATTTTATACTGCCTTTGCAATAGGTAATAAAATGCCAGTTCTGTTATTGGTTTTTAAAGATGGGGTTTGTGTACCTGCAAACCTTACGCAGTATAAAGTTGCAAGGGAATTTTCTGAAGTTGAGAACCATTTGCTAATTGATTTGAATGCTATCCTGCAAGGGTTTTTTCCTAATGTTGATTTAAAGCCAAAGCACAAGCATGAAATACCAGTTAGCGTAAATGAAATGGAGCTTCTGGCTTATTTACGAATAGGTGATTTTGAAAAAATTACCGTAAAGTTCAACGGTGGTGAGATGGAAAAGTTTGAAGGTGTGCAACGGTTAAAAGCAAAGCAAAGAATTGAAGAAATAATAAGGGAACATAAGTATCAGGATATACAATTAAAAGTAGAAGATGGGGGTGTAACTGCCATTTTTAAAACTATAAAAAAGAAGTTTACAAAAGGGAGCAACCCTAAGTAATTGCGTTTTACCTAAGCGACTGGAGCAACCAGCGTAAGGGGCAAGCAATTTCAATGCTTAATTTAGAATTATGTAAAAAGGTTTTACAAAAGAACGGTACTACTTACACAGATGATGAGGTAAAAAGGATAAGGCAACTGCTTTACAAGTTGGCTAATCTGGATTACAAACTATTCTCCGAACTTAAAACAAAGACAGATGCAAAAAGCAATCATTTACACAAGGGTGTCAACTGATGACCAAGCTGAAAAAGGATTTAGTCTCCGTGACCAAAAAGACAGGCTTATAAAGCATTGTGAGAATAAGGGTATAGAAGTAGTAAAGCATTTTGAAGATGACGGCTATTCTGCCAAAACTTTTGACAGGCCACAGTTTAATAACCTTCTTGAATTTATTAAGAAGAACAAAGGGCTTATTCAAAAACTGATAGTTGTAAAGTGGGACAGGTTTTCAAGGAATATGCTTTTGGCAATGCTTATGAAGCAAACCCTTAAAAAGTATGGTGTAACTGTGGAAGCAGTGGAACAGCCATTGGATGATGATATACCTGAGAACTTAATCATGGAGGCTATCTACCTTGCTGCTCCGCAGGTAGAGAATGCCAGGCGTTCACTAAATACTACAAATGGAATGCGTCGGGCTTTAAAAGAAGGCCGCTATGTTAGTACAGCTCCTTATGGCTTTAAAAATGCAAGGGATGCACAAAACAGGCCCATTATTGTACATTCTGAAATGGCTGGTGTTATTAGAAAAGCCTTTGAACAAATTGCCACCGGCAATTATCTGATTGAGATTTTAAGAAAGAAATTATACAAGGAAGGTTTGAAAGTAAGCAGGAGCAACTTTTATACTTTGCTCCGTAATCCTATCTATTGCGGCAAAATAAGAGTAAAGGCTTTTAAAGATGAACCTGAAGAAGTTGTACAGGGAATACATGAGCCGATTGTAAGTGAGGAGCTTTTTTATGATGTGCAGAATGTTTTGGATGGAAAAAAGAAAGCTAAAACAAAATATTCACTGGTAAACGATGAATATCCAATGCGTGGGCATCTGATTTGCCCAAGATGCGGCAAGACTTTAACTGGTAGTTCAGCCCTGGGTAATGGTGGTAAATACTTTTACTACCACTGCACAAAGGGTTGCAAGGAACGACACAAAAGCGATGGAGTGCATAATGCTTTTGAAATATGGCTTAATGATATTTCTATAAAGCCTGAAATAGCATCCTTGTATTTGGCTATTATGGAAGATGTTTATAAAACGAATGAAGGCGACCGCCAACAGGAAATAAAGAAGCTGCAAAAGCAGATTGATGAAAATGTAGAAATGATGGATAAGTCTGCCCGGAAGTTCGTTAATGAGGATTTAGACAAACATGATTATAAGCGTATCAAAGAAAACCTGTCCAGAGAGTGTGCTGAATTAAGAAGCAAGATAGCTGAACTAAAAGCCGCTGAAAGCGGATACCAGGAATATTGCCGATATGGATTCTCCTTACTAAGCAATATGGGCCACTATTACAGGACTGCTAACATAGAAAACAGGCAAAAAATGCTTGGTTTGATATTCCCTGAAAAATTGGTGTATGATAACCATACTTTTCAAACCATGCAGCCAAGTGAGGTTCTCGACCTGCTTTGCAATGGTGGTAAGGGTTTCAGCGATGGTAAAAAAGAAAAGAGCAGCAAAAATGCTGCTCAATCCTGTATGGTGACCGCGTTAGGATTCAAACCTAAAACCTTCTGATCCGTAGTCAGATGCTCTATTCAGTTGAGCTACGCAGCCAAATCTTTATATTTCCGCAGTTGAGTACCTACGCTTCGGTCGGCATCG
>JAFDXH010000096.1 GCA_018268075.1 Bacteroidota bacterium
ATACAATTATTGATTATCATAATTTTAATCATATTTTTGAATTAATTTGGTTACTTCTCCTAGCACCCTTTCTGTATTCTCGCTATCAGTAAAATCAAAAAACAGTTGTTTGATTGAATTATATTTATCGGAATTAATTTGATATTTATTCTGAAAAAATAACTCAAGAGTTTCTAGTGTGTCAGTAAAAGTTGAATGAATATTTCCGGGAAAAACAGTTTCAAAATTGTAATAGAATCCCCTTTCAACATCTCGATAGTTTTCAAGATCATATGCAAAACTTATCATTGGTTTATTCAAAAGCATTGCATCAACATATAAGCTGGAATAGTCAGTAATTATTAAATCAGATTTTCTAATTATAAGATTCATATCATTAATGACATTCTGTCCAAAATCAAAGAATAATTCATTGTCAACTAATGCTAAGAATTGGTTTCTTGTTGCAAAATCAAAATAATGAACTCTGAATCCCAATATGGCATTATGTTCCTTTAATAAGGATTTTAGTCTGTTTAATTCATTGTCAGAAAAAGGATAGTATGTTTTTGAATCTCTGAATGTAGGTGCATAAACTATCAACTTTTTACTACCTTTAATTTTATCAATAAAATATAACTGCGAAAGATATTCTGCCGGTAATTTATTTTCACTTATAAGAAGAAAATCATTACGTGGTAAACCAGTAACAAAAACACGTTGTGGCTTAATGGGGTTAAATGCAGAGATCATTACCAACTTATCAACTTTAGATGAACTAATAATCATCTTAAAGTGCTCATGTTCTTCTGTGTCTTTTGGATTTGGGTGCGATGCTCTGATTTGTTTGATTGCAATACCATGCCAAAGATTTACGCCAATTGTTCTTTTCAGAAGAGCAACTGCAAAAAAAGGCCAGCGTAATGCATAATCAAGAAGCAAGGTATGTTGAATAAATATTACACCACATTGGCTGAGTTTAAGAAGCCCTTTTAGAGAAAACACGTTTGCGAATTCTACATTTTCGGCATCTGTAAGATCTATTTTTTTCTTTTTAGTAAAAATTATTTTCTTGATTTCGGGATTACTTTTTACCTTTTCAAAAACTGCAAAAACATTATCGGAGAAAGTTCCTTGTACATAATGAACAGGAAATGCCCAATTTTTTTTATTTGGTTTTCTTATAAAGCTAATGAGGCAGATGATACCATAAATTTTTCTCAAAGAGCTCCTATAAAGTTCTGCAAATAGATTGAGAATTGGATTAGAAAATTTAATTTTAGCCATTGCACATTACATTAAATCTTACAACTGTTATCATTTGAATTAATATTGATGGCAAAAATTACGATTTAAATATTTCTTTTTTAGTTTACGAATCCAAAAGACCTTCAATCATATCAGGACTAAAAACTGGAATTTTGCATATAGAAGATACCTTTTTTCTTTCAGCATGGCTATCATCAATAAAAATCGCATCTTTTGTTTTAATGTAGTTTGATTTTTCATCAGTCTTTTTAATGTGAATAATTTGGTCAAATAGTTGGTTGATACGATGTTTAATTAAAGTCTGAGTCAGATCAGCTTCATGCTTAGTCAGAAGTACAATTTTTATTTTATTATTAATGCACTGATACAGAAACGAAATAAGTAATTTGTTGATTTGATTATCAATTATAAGGCAATCGTCTAAATCAACATAAACTTCATTATAGGTAATGGGAATATGATAGGAGTTAGATAATGCACGGTCAAGTTCAACGGAATAGTTGTTTTCAAGAATCTCAACCGGAATTTGCATTTGTGTAAATACACTTAATAATGCGAAGTTAATTCCTTTTATTCTATATGCAGCTGAAGAACCGCCCATTCTTGAAGCAACTTCTAATAATGTAAGTTTACCTTCAAGATTTTCTTTTAATTGAAAAAACCAAGCACCTGAAAACTTCAGTTTATCGTTTATCGCTTTAGCTATTAACTTAACGTCATTGTTATGCTCGGTAGTGGTTATAGTGTTTACACTTATTCCATTCATTATTCTTCTTCTGGGTCGCATGCCGGCATACAATAGTTTTCCATGAAAATCAGAAAAGCAATCAACAGTATATTCTTTGCCGGGAAGCCATTCTAAAATTAAATTATCAGGATTTGTGGATAAATGGTTTAAAGCTTCTGCTTTTGAATTACATTTTTTTACTCCTCTGGAACCATATCCAATATCTGGTTTTAAGAATACAGGGTAGGTGTCAATTTCATCAACAGAATTATATTGTATAGGTATTGCAACGCTTTTTTTTAGAACTTCATAAGTTTTCTTTTTTGAAAGGCAGATTTTTGTGGTTTCCGGTGATGAAGCAATGACTTTACAGTTTAATTTTTGTTCATTTTCTTTCAGGAGATCAAGCACATTATCCATTGCAGGAAAAATGGCATCAATTTTATACTCTTTACAAACAGAAGCAAGTTTATCAATAAACTTTTCATCTGTTATGAAAGGCAAATCGTTAACATAATTATGATATACAAATTTCCCATGATCATTAGTACTTGATGCACCAATGAGATTAATATGTCTTGAAAAACATAAGGAACGATAAATTTCAAGTGCTACTTCAGAGCCACATGGAAACACAAGAATATTGAATGGTAATTGTTTTTCACTTGCCATTATTATTTGCCATAATTTCGTAAGTGACTAGCAATTGTTAATACATCTTCTTTTTTAAGATCCGGATAAATAGGTAAACAAAGCACTTGTGATGCAACATGGCTTGCAACAGGTAAGTTGACTTTATTGGAAGATGGTAATTCACTATAAGTTGGAAAATCACTAATTAATGGGTAAAAGTAACGTCTAGTGAAAATATCTTTTGTATGAAAGAATTCATATACGGAGTCACGTGTGTGTCCATAAAGTTTTTCATCAATAAGAATAGGAAAGTAGGAGTAGGGTACAGTTGTGTTTTCAGGAAGTTCAATTAAACTAATACCTTGAATTCCTGAAAGCTGCTCTCTATACCATGTGTCCACATTTTGTCTTGCAGCTATTGCATCATCCACATATTTAAGTTGCAGGAGTCCAAATGCAGCCTGAACTTCATTCATTTTAGCATTTATTCCCGGAGCAACAACCGTAGTCTCGTTTGCAAAACCAAAGTTCTTCAGTCTGTCAATTCTAAGTTTCATTTTATCGTCATGACAAACAATTGCACCACCTTCAAATGTGTTATAAACTTTGGTAGCATGGAAACTGATTACAGATAAGTCACCGAAATTAAGAACAGTTTTTGAATTTATTTTAGTCCCAAAGGCATGTGCAGCATCGTAAATAACTTTAAGTCCGTAGTTATCGGCAATTTTAGATATTTCATCAACATAACATGGATTACCATAAACATGTACCGGCATAATTGCAGTTGTTTTTGAGGTAATAGCACTTTCTATTTTCTTTGGATTTATATTGAGAAATCGCGGTTCAATATCTACAAAAACAGGTTTAATTCCATTCCACCACAATGCATGTGTTGTTGCAACAAAACTGAATGGAGTGGTAATTACTTCACCGGAAATTTTTAAGGCTTGTAAGGCCGTTATTAGTGCTAATGTTGCATTAGAAAACAAACAAATGTTTCTGACACCGAGATAACGACATAATTCTTCTTCAAGTTGAAGGTGAAATTTACCATTATTGGTAAGCCATTTACTTTTCCATATTTCTTCTAAGTATGGCTGAAACTCCTCCAACGGAGGCATGAAAGGGCTGGTGACATTGATGCTCATAATTTTTAAAACTCTTGTAATTCAACCATTCTTTTAAATCGTTCAGAACGTCCAATCAGGACATCAAAAGTACCAGAATCTTTTAGTTTTCCGTTTTCAATCAGATAAATAATATCTGCATTTCTAATGGTAGAAAGTCTGTGTGCTATTATAATGATAGTAAAATTACCGTGCAGAGAATCAATATTTCTTTGAATGATAGATTCTGTTTCTGAATCTAATGAGGAAGTAGCTTCATCCAGTATCAGTAATTCAACATTTTTATAAAGTTCTCGAGCAATGGAAATACGTTGTTTTTGTCCACCTGAAATTAAAATACCATGATCACCAAGTTTGGTGTTCTCTTTATCTTTAAGATTTTTAATAAAATTAGAAAGATGTGTGAGTTCAGCTATCATCCAAAATCTTTCAATAACTTGTGGTGTTGGTTCTTGCCAAAAAGTAATATTATTGAATATAGTATCGTTAAAAATTACCGGTTCCTGAGCAATATATCCAATTTTATTTCTGAATGAATTCAAATCGAATTGCGTTGATAATTTGTCATCAAAATAAATTTCACCTTTGGATGGTTTTAATATTGATGTAGTTAAATTTGCTAAAGTAGTTTTTCCTGACCCACTTTCTCCAACTAATGCAATTGTTTTATTTTTGGGTATCTCAATGGAAATATCATTAATAATTGTTTTCTGACCATATTGTAGCGAAACATTTTTTAACTGTATTTTATGTTTAAAGTTAAAAGGTAACTGACCGGAATTAACTTCTTCCAAAGATTTCATTTTTGATAAAGTAGCATTAATGGATTCAAATGCACCTAAATTCTGAATAAAGCTTTGCCATGAAGCTTGTAAAGACAACAAGTATATCAGTGTCCGATAAAACAGCAGCAAACTCAGCATAATTGTACTTAAGCCACTACCAAACATTTTCACTTGCATTAGAATTACTAATGATACAACAATAATTAGCACAGGCTCGCGTACACTTGAAGTAATACTTTGGTAAAAACCTATTTTTTTATTCAACTGTTCTGTTTCTTCAATAGTACCTCTTATTTTTTTAGAATAAACAGAAAAATAATTTGTTGACTTCAGATATTTAAAGTAATGTACTGCTTGTAGAATATATGCATTAAACTGATTTCCTTTCTTAGAAAGTGATGTTGATGCCTTTTTTGTGAGACTGAAAATTCGTTTAAAAACTACATTAGAAATTACTGCTCCAAATGATACCAGCAATGCAAATCGCCAGTTTGCAGTAAAAGCCAACAACATATAACATAAAAGCATTATTACTGATTGAAAAGAAATGAGGTACTGCATTACGCCATTTCGCATTCTGTTTACCTCAGTTGTCAGGCTATTTTGTATTTTTCCTGCATCAAAAGTTAAAAAACCTTCATAACTCAGTTTCTGAATATGATTTGTCAAGTTAATCTGAATGGTTTTCATATAATGTTGCCGCATTTTTACCTGATAATATTGCTGCAAAAACTTGAGAACACCTTTTATCGTAAACAGAACTATCAACACACCAAGGATTGAATAAAGGTTTAATACGATACCAATGTTTTGAAGTGCATCTGTAAAAACATGTAATTTGCCAAGGGAGTGAGGTGAAAATACAACATTGTTACCATCATCACTTACAGATTGTAACAGCGGCAGAAACATCGCTAACCCAATACCATCTAAAAAACTTACTCCTACACTTAAAATAATACTTATAACAAACTTGTTTTTCAGAATACCAAGAAAGTACTTGAAATAGGTCCAGAACTCACTCTTTATGTTGAAGCCGGATTTCACTTTGTTTGTTAAAAACTGTTTTTAATTATTATTTTTTTTGCGTTTAAAGCTATATAAGATTTTTTGAAAAATGTTTTTTGGTCTGTGATCTTCCTCATAATAACCATAACCATAACCGTATCCATAAGCATAACCATAACCATAACCGTATCCATAAACAGTTCCCCCTAATCTGACTCCGTTAAAAATGATGCATAAGTTTTTCATCTTACCATCTAAGTAAATTTTATTGATAAAGTCAAGATGTAATTTTCGAGTAACGTTTTGTCGCACAATATAAATGGTGACATCTGCATACTTGGATAACTCCAATCCATCGCTGATTAAACCAATAGGAGGTGAATCCATAATTACGTAGTCGTATTTAGCCTTAAGGAGTTCAACCAATTGCCCCATTCTTTCATTCAGCAGAATTTCTGAAGGATTGGGTGGTTTTGGTCCTGAAAGGATTAAGTCCATACCCAATTCAGGAGAGTGTTGAATAATCTCTTCTGATGTTGCTGAACCAATTAAATAATTACTCAAACCTGTTGATGAGGGCAATTTAAAATTGGCGGGTTGTTGAGGCTTACGTAAATCACAGCCAATCATCACAACTTTTTTACCACCGGAGGCAAGAATTGCTGCAAGATTGATTGCGCAAAAACTTTTTCCTTCTGAACTTATTGAAGAAGTAATGAGAATTATATTATTTGCTTTTGCTCCATGAAAATACTGTAAGTTGCTTCTTATAGAACGAAATGCCTCTGTAGCTTGAGAGTGTGGTTTTAGGTTTACAACAATATTGTTTTCTGTAGAAGTAAGGCCAATTATTCCTAATACAGGAATAGGTGAATTTCTATCTAATACTTTTCTGCTTTTGATTCTATCATCAAGAATTTCTTTAAAATATACGAATGTTGCCGGTAAGAATAAACCTAATAGAACGGCAACTGTATATGTGATTCCTTTTACGGGTTTAACAGGTGATAAAGTAGTTCTTGCATTGTCTATTACTTTGCTGTCAGATATTGTAGAAGCTAAAATGATTGCTGTTTCTGCACGTTTTTGCAACAGATACGTGTATAATTTTTCTGTAATGCTTGCTTGTCTTTCAATTCCTGAGAGTTCTTTTTCTGCCTTCGGTAATTCACGAAGTTTAGATTTTACTTTATTTAGCTGATTGTAAGTTTCCAGTTCAGTAATCTTACTGGCATCACTCATACTTTTAATCTTTTCTAGTATTTCAGCCTTTATGTTCTCAATGTCAATATTTTTCTTATGTATGAGGGGGTTGTCTGCAGTTGTTACTTTAAGTGCCTTTTCTCTGTCAGCTTGCAACGCGCTAAGGCTTGCAATAAGTGTCTGTAAGATTGGCTCTGTTACTTCAACATAAGCAGGTGCAAGATATTTTACATCCTGTCCATTTCTAATATAGTTGTTAAGATATTTTAAAACTCCTTGTTTGATTTCAATTCTGGAAATTTCGTTTTCAATTCGTGATACATCTTCTTGAGCAAGACTTGACATGTTTGGTAAATCAACAAACCCATTCTCGGTTTTGTACTTTTCTAATTGTCCTTCCGACTTAATGAGTTCGTTGGTAATTACGTCAAGCTGCCCATCAATAAAACGTAATGAGTTTTCTGTGTCTTCGTTTTTTTGTTCAACACCATAAGCAAGATAAACATCGGTCAATTTATTTAAAAAGTCACAGCCTTTTTGCGGAACAGCGTCATCAACAGATATTAATAACATTCTAGTGCCTTTAATCTGATTTATGCTAAGTCGTGCAGTGTAAGAACGAACCAAAGCCTCTGTTGAATTTGAAGTGATTTTATAAAGGTTTTTTTCGTTTATAGAATTTTTATAAATCTTAAGTGATTTAGGTTCTAGGAGATTTAGTTTGATTGTTCCAAAATCAGTTTGAATAGGGGTGTTAAATGTTCCTTTTTCGGAAACTGATGCATTATTCTTCGAATTCGTATAAGACAAATCAAAATTGGTTAAGCTTGTTACTTTAACATTAAGCGTTGGTATATTTTGTGTAATTGCAGCAGAATCTGTAATTAATTCAAAGGGGCAATTCTTATAAAGTTCAGAGGTTTTAATATCACCTTCAAGAAAATAAGAAAAACGGAAGTCGAGTTGTTGAATAGTTCGGGTTACAATATTTCTTGACTTAATAATCTGTATCTGACTCTCAATTCCACCTGTATTTTCAATAGAACCTAAGCGTGCTAACAAATCCTGACTGGCAAATTTTTTATCGTCCATGCCAAGCATTACAGACGTTGTGGAAGTATAAATTGGTGTTGCATACCATAGATAGTAATTAGCTACTATCAAAGCCACAACCATACACAATATGTAAATATACCAATAGTGGATTACTTTTTCATAAAGGAACTGTTTCAAGTTGAAACTTTGTTGTTCCGGGCCTAACTGTTGAAATTCGTCTTGCATTGATTAAAAGCGAGCTTTGCTTAATTACATTATTTTAAACCTGATAATCAGTAAGGAAACTAATGTTGCTAAACTGATAATAATAGGCACGATTCGGAAAAACAAATCACCCGAAGCAACTTTATTTTTACGTGCATTCACATAAATAATATCATTGGGGTGCAGATAATAGTAAGGTGATTTAAATACTTCAGGAGAGGTCATATCCACCATTCCATATTCCGGATTGCCGGCCATAGTTTCTCTGACAACAAGAACGTGTGTACGTTTACCAAAGACTGTCATATCTCCGGCTAATGCTAAGGCTTCAGAAATAGTAACTTGTTCATTATTTACCACATATACACCTGGTTTCGACACCTCACCAAGCATTACTATTTTGAAATTTTCCAGATTTATAAAAACGGTTGGATTAATAAGGTATTTTTCCAATTGTTTTTTAACTGTATCTCTTGCCTCAGGAATAGTTAAACCTTTAACATTTAACTTTCCAATAAAGGGCAAACTGATTTCTCCATTATTGTCAACCAAATATCCGCTTAAAGCCTTATACGTTGCCACATCAGGCATATTATCCCGGTTAATGGGTGGGTTAAAGTAAGTACTGGCTTCAGGACTTAAACTTGATACAAAAATGGTCAGAACATCGTTTGGAGATATTCTATGGACATAAGCCTTCAAAGATATAGTGCTGTCTATATGTGATTTATCCTCTAAACCATTTTGATAATAAAGGAATTTCTTAGATGGTACACAAGAAGCGGCAAGAAACAGTATAAAAAGCAGCGGTATAGCTTGTTTTTTCGATATAAAACTCATTGAAATCTTTTCTTCAAATTGTAATGGGCGGCAAAGATAATAGAAAAATTAAGCTAATTGAGATTAAACGACCATTTATAGATAGTTTGTAGCATACATTTTCATAATTTCGCAGCTAATCCATTTTGCTAATAGTTATGTCATTTCAGAACTTAATTTATAAGGTTGAAAATAACCTTGCAACCATTACTGTAAACCGTCCTGATAAACTTAATGCCCTGAATGCACTAACTGTTCAGGAGATTTCGGCTGCGGTAAAACAGGCTATTTCAGAGAATGATGTTAGAATAATAGTTATTACAGGAGCTGGTGAAAAATCATTCGTTGCCGGTGCAGATATTTCCGAGTTTGAGGGGCTGAATGAAGAACAGTCAAGGGCTTTGGCACAAGCAGGTCAGGATGCCTTTTTTGTTATTGAAAATTCGCCAAAACCGGTTATTGCAGCCGTTAATGGCTTTGCACTTGGAGGTGGTTGCGAACTGGCTATGGCATGCCATCTGCGTGTTGCAGCAGAAAATGCAAAATTCGGACAACCAGAAGTAAAATTAGGCTTGATACCGGCCTATGGCGGAACACAGCGTCTGACCAAACTTATTGGTAAGACAAAAGCATTGGAATTGATGATTACTACCGACATGATAAATGCTGCCGAAGCACTTCAGATGGGCTTGGTAAATTATGTGGTTCCACAAGCAGAACTGATGAA
>JAFDXH010000097.1 GCA_018268075.1 Bacteroidota bacterium
AACCAAATTAATTCAAAAATATGATTAAAATTATGATAATCAATAATTGTATTTTTGCATGCATCAATGAAACAAGGCTTGAAATCATTTATCAGTAAAAACCCTTTTTTTAAAAGCATCATAAAACCATGCTACAGGTTTTTGAAACCTGAAAGAGGCATTTTCAGATTCTATATACTTAGAGTTGCCGATATTTTTATTCCCAAAAAGAAGAATATTTGGATTTTTCCGGTACACTTTTATTTAAAAACGTTTTCTGATAATATTCGTGCTGTATATGAAGAGGTAAAAAATGATGAAAGTATCATCAAAGTAATATTAACTCGAGATAAACCTATTGATTCTTTCCAAACTGACAAGAATACCGTGATATTACCAATAAAATCTTGGAAGGCATATTGGTATTTGCTCAAATGCAAGGTAATTTTTATTCAACATTCTTTAAGGCATGATTTCTATCCAATACATTATAAAGAAAACTTAATTCTCTGTTTAAAAAGAAGAAAGTTGGTAAACTTATGGCATGGTATTGCAGTAAAATCAATTGTTGCATCTTCAACAGGAATACAGCACAGAGCAATTAATAAAGAAAAAAAATATTATTATATTACAGCCTCTTCACTAAACGATTGGATGGTCATGGTGTCTGCCTTTTACCCGGTTAAACCTGCTAATGTTATCATCACCGGTTCACCAAGAAATGATTTTGTTATTTGTGATGAAAGTAAATTACCGAACTCCAATCAAAAGCAACTTAGTGAATTAAAAGAAAAGTTAGGTGGCAAAAAGTTAATTGTATATGCACCTACCTACCGTGAAACCAATTTAGGAGGCTTTAATTATGAGTTTTCAGAAACTGAATTAAATGAATTGAAACAACTTTCAAGGAAGCATAATGCTGTCATTGGATTTCGCCTTCACTATCATAACAGAAGTTTAAATTATAATAAAATAATTGACAACGAGTATTTCATTGACCTTGATCAAACCTTATTTCCTGATATGTCAGTAGTCATCAGGGTTGCTGAAGTTGTTATCAGCGACTATTCAGGTTTGATAATAGATACTTTATATGCAAATAAGCCAATTATCAACTTTACATACGACTATACACATTATGGATTAAAACAAAGAGGATTTTCTTACCCACTTGAACTCATTGCTCCGCTCCCACTTTGTCATAACTTTCAGCAATTAACTCACTATTTAAACAAGGCACTTTCAAATGATTTAATTGAATTTCAAGAAAAGTATAAACTTTCACAAAAGCTGTATTTTGAAAACCATGACACTTCAAACAGCAAACGCCTGGTAGAATTCCTCAAGGATTCCCTTTGCTTTAAACAAGTCAAAGCAGGCAATCCATAAAGTCTTTTTTTCAGCCTTTTCAAGACCCGAGACAGCATTTTTCAAGAGGCTTTTTACTATCTTTGGCGAATAAACTATAAACACTGCTTATTTTCAATGAACATTACCATAGCTGGTGGAGGAGCATTTGGAACTTCTTTAGCCAATGCCTTAAAAAAGGATAATCAAATAACTATTCATACAAGGAATAAACAGGTAATTTCTGATATTAATACTTTTCGTAAGAACACATCTTACTTTCCTAATAAAGTGCTGAGTAAAAAAATAAAAGCTACTGATGACATTGCCGCAATAAATGATGCAGATTTTCTTTTTCTGTGCATTCCTTCGCATACAATTATAGATTTTATTCACACTTTAAATTTAAACAATAAATGTATTGTTGTTAACGGGGCAAAAGGGTTTGGCCTAAATAACAAGTTAATACCTGATGTTTTAAATGAATTACTATCAAACAAGATAGCGTCAATAAAAGGACCCTCCTTTGCCAATGAATTGATTTTTGAAATACCAACAGCTTTCACCATCGCAACCTCTGACAAGGATAATTATGAAAATATTAAAAGCCTTTTTAGAGAAGAGTTAGCCGTTTTTGATTATTCAACTGATATCCGTGGTGTAGAATTTTTAAGTATTCTTAAAAACATCTATGCAATTATTATTGGGATTGTCGATGCTTATTACAACTCACCAAATGTTCGGTTCTTAGTTTTTACGAAATCGTTGAATGAGATTAGAAAAATTATTGAATCTTTATCTGTTCCTGCAGATTCTCTTTTCAAATATGCAGGTATTGGCGACTTTGGTTTAACGGCACTGAATGACTTGAGTAGAAACAGAACATTAGGCTTATTGATTGGCAAAGGATTTTTTGGTAAAAACCCTGGAAACCCTGTTGTTTTAGAAGGCGTAAAGGCCATTGATCATTTTATAAAAATGTTTGATAAGCAACAACTAAGTGAATTAAAATACATTTTACTGCTTCAGGATTTGTTTAACAATAAAATTAATGTAAAAGATTTTGTTAATAATGTAATTTACACCTAAACGCAATGACCACAGTAATCACATACGGAACGTTCGACTTATTTCATTTCGGTCATTTAGAACTTCTTAAACGAGCAGCAGCATACGGTGACAGGTTAATTGTTGTTTTGTCAACTGATGAATTTAATTTACAGAAGAATAAAATAAGTCGCCAACCTTATGATTTGCGAAAACAGAATCTGGAATGTATCAAGTTTGTTTCACTCGTTATACCTGAAAACAATTGGGAGCAAAAAGAAAATGATATTAAGACCCACCATGTGAATACCCTAGTTATGGGTGACGACTGGAATGGCAAATTTGATTACTTAATGCCCTTATGTAAAGTGATTTATTTACCCAGGACTCCGGGAATATCAAGTAGTATCCTGAAAGAAATTGAAAATAATAAAAGCTGACCTTGGTATGAGTAATTTCAAAGCCAGTGTTTCAATGATCACTTTCAATCATGAAAAGTTTATTGCAGAGGCAATTGAGAGTATCATGTCCCAACAAACTTCGTTTGAATTTGAACTTGTAATTGGAGATGATGGAAGCACAGATAATACACGTACTATCTGTGAACAGTACCAAAAACAATATGGCAATAAAATTAAACTAATCTTTAATGAGAAAAATATTGGCAGTGTAAATAATTTTCTCCAAAACATATATGCATGTAAAGGAGAATTTATTGCCATATGTGATGGAGATGATTTCTGGACTGATAATTCAAAATTGCAAAAACAAGTTTCATTTCTTGAAAGTCATACTGACTTTTCATTTTGTTTTACCAACGTCAGAAGTGTTGATGTTAATGGAAAGCAAATTAAATCATTTACTCAAATTTACAATGAAGATACTTTTACACATGAATCATACGTTGCAAAAGTTACACCGCCAACTGTTACTACTACATTCAGAAAAAATTTGTTACCAAGAGTTTTTCCGAATGAGTTTAAAACACTTCCAAACACAGATATGTTTTTAAAAGCTCTTTTAAGTGAAAAGGGCAAAGTGTATTTTGAAGATGTTGTTACCGCAAGCTACAGAATTAACAACGCAGGAGTTTACAGTGGGTTAAATAGTTTTAAAAAACTAGAAGATAAAATTAAAGCTTATAACATAATGTATTCTTATTTTAAGAATAAAGCTGTAAGAAAGAATTTGAGAGATGCAATTGCAAGTACCAATATCAAGCTCATGCTTATTGCAGCAAGACATTTGGAAATAGTAAAATTTTTTAAATATTCATATTACATTGTAAAAGATAGTCTGGCAACGGGTCGTTTACCTTATTCAACTCTTAAAAATTCTTTACAGGAAAAGCAAAGAAAAAAGAAAATATTAATAACACAGCAACAAACAATTAAGCAATAAATTTTTGAAATGCATACTAGGATACTCGATAAATTAATTTGTCCAAATACACATCTGCAACCATTGCTATTATTTGCTATTGAAATAAATCGCAATCAACAAATTCTTTTAAATCCAGACAACGCATCACTTCTACCTGATGACGATGTTAAAACAGGGTTATTGTACACTGATGATAAAGCAAATATTTATTTTATTTACGAATATATTCCAATTCTGTTAAACGACACAGATCAGGATTTAACACATCTAAAAGCTATATATCAGGAAATTGGATACACTTTACCGGTTGAGTACAAACTAGTAATCGAGCAAACTATTTCAAGAATAGAAAGTAAAAACCAATCATCAGATGGAAACTGGAATCGTGAGGAAATGAAATATTATGATGCTGCTGTTGATACTCCACAATAAAGAGATAAAATGTTGAACTCTATTCAACGTGAAAATCTATGGCGGATATTTATTCCCAGAAAGGAAAAAATGATAAATCATTTTGAGACTAACTGTAAAGGACAGTGGATTTTTGAAATTGGCTGTGGGAATGCAAGAACGGTTGCAAGAATGTTTAATCCTGAAACATTTAATTACAATTACATTGGAACTGATATTTCATTTAAGAGACTAATGGTCGCCAAAATGGCAATTCCCGGATCTGATTTTATTCAGGCAAGTGCTTTAAATATTCCAATTAAAAATAATTCATTTAACGGAGCAATTAGTTTTGGCATGTTGCACCATTTGCCACGACCGGCAGAGGCAGTTACAGAGGTTAATAAGAAATTGTTGCAAGGTGCTATCTTTTGCTATCATGAGCCTGTTTATACTTCAAGGCAATTCTCAGAGAAACAGAGTGCAATGGTTCGAAAAATTTTCAGAACTTATGATCATAGCGATCATGATAATAAAATCAATCTGAAGGAATCAATTGATGAGTTAAAAAAAGCAAATCATCAAATTATTTCAATTGTACCGTATAATTCCGTTTTCAGAGTTGTTTTTGAAGCAATAATTAATCGTTTCTACAAGTCATGGCAAAAAAGCAAACTTGTAATGAAATCGGTTTTGGTTATTGACAATTTTTTACTTAAAACAATTGTCCGACTGTCAAACAAACTTGGGCCACAAGCTATTATTGTTGTATCCAAAAAACTCTAATTAATATAATGACCACAGGTAATAGCAACCATTTTGAGGTAATCAGAAAATATTTTAAAAATGGTTGT
>JAFDXH010000098.1 GCA_018268075.1 Bacteroidota bacterium
ACCTTGGCAAGACTTAAAAAAATGGATCCTGATAATTATTCAGTTTTACTGGATAAATTAAAACCAAGGAAGAAATGCCAAGCAGAGGGCATACCATTTTCCGACATATTGAGAGCATTTTCAAAACAGGGATTTAATGTAAAATTTCTGAAGGAAATAGAAAAGCGCAAGAATCCAGATATAGAATTGATTGATTCGGTATCGGGTGAATCTATACTTGTGGAGGTAAGTCAATTAAGGCAAAGCCCTGATCAGCAAAGTATACAGGAGCAGCACAGGTTACTATCCAATACTTTTCTTTTTCATGGTTTTGATCTGCCCAAAGCCTGCAAACAACTGCAACCCCTCAAAGGAGAGGACATGGAACGGATAATAAACCAAATTAAGTTAATAAAAGACAAAGCGGCAGACAGCGAGGAATTCGTCGCTTACGAAGATGAATTTATCAGAATGGCGGTTGCTCATCCTCGCCAACTTCACAAGTTGGATGAATGGTGTGCAGAAAGGAATATTCAGCGAAACAGTATGGAAGGTTTACAGGTTAACTACAATGATACTCCCCGTTTGGTGGACAATAGTAAGATTGAAGCGGAAATAAAACAACTGCCAACAGACCGTCCAGGGTTTGTTTATATACCGGTCTCAATTTTATATTTTTTAAGCATGAGTGTCCCTGATACTGCCATCTCCATAATGGATCAATTGGTGAGCTTTCCTCATTGCATAGGAATAAGTCTATATGCATCTTCTTGTGGCACTTTGCTTCCCGAAGGACTTATAGAAGTTGGCAATACACGCCGGAGCATCAAAACCATAAATGGAATAACCAGACATTTATTATTTATTGGGAACCCCTGCTTTAATCAACAACTTTCGTTGCAGACATTAGCTAAGTTTCAGAACTGCTTGATATAAAACACGTTAAATCTAAATCTTTTACCTAAGCGGAAGGCAGAAACTATCTTGTTTTTACTTCCCATACGATGGGGAAAAGAGCGGTGGTTTTCTTGCGGAAATAATCTCAATTTTATAGACTCCATAGGAAAAAGTGAGTAAAGCATGGACCGGATATATTGCGACAGTAATGTGTACAGGATACTGAAGCCTGATCACCCTTATCATAAGCCAGAGTTGCACATGGCCTTTGAAGATTTAAAGGACAAGTTCCTCTTTATATTTTCAGATGCTCATTTGGACGATTTGAGTGAATCGTTACCGGACTATCGTGACCGAGATTTGGATTTCATGGGTAAGTATGTAAAGGATAATTTTTTTTCCTTTGACCATGTATCCAAAAAAAGGTTTCAATGTTTCCTGGCTACACCGAAAGAAGCTTTTAATGGCAAGGACTATACGGCAGTAAGAAAATTCGAAAAGGATCCGTGGAATTTTGATAACCTCTTTCCTGATGATCCGGATATGCCGGAACTCAATGCACTCAACAAGCTACTGAAATCCTATTTTGATCTTCCGATAGCGGCATTAGCACCGCCCATTGATACTTCATCATTAGATGAAAAGAATAAAGAGTGGATGGACAAGATTTTACCAGGCTACCACCCGGGAATGAGCATGAGAGAATTAATGGAAAGCATGTCTGGATTCAGCGCAGGATTATTGACGGACGATAAACAATTAACTGAATTAAGAAAATTTATCAGAGACTATGTTGATCGGGATAAATATAGCTTTGAAAAATGGGGAATGGCATTTGATGAAAAATTCAAGGAAACTGGTTTTGGAAAGACCTTTCTTGAAATGGTAGATTCAACGCTTGGAGAAAATCAAAAAGACAATTTCTATCAACGGTTTACCACGGCGTATTCAATGCTGGAAGTATATAATATAACGCAGGAACGAAAGAGCGGCGGTGGTCTGAAGAAGTTTGACTATTCAAGTTTAAATACCGATGCCATGCATGCCTATTACGCATCCTTCTGTGACTATCTTGTTACAGATGACAAAGGCTTACAGGCAAAGTCTCATATTATGTATCAACTTTTCGATATTCCAACCAAAGTTCTTTCCACCCAAGATTTTATCAATATAAGATCTCAACTGACCGGGCAGGAAGAGACCGTGGACCGGTTTACCGGATCAATGAAATACGATATGAAACATGCCTTTATGATCAGGGATAAGTATTCGTTCAAAAGCGACTCCCAAATCACAACTTTTAAAACAACCCATTATTATTTCAATTACTTTAACCGGTTTCAGATTATCCGTGATCGGGAGATCACAAGTGTTGTTTTCTATTGTGAAAGATTAGGCCATGGAAATTTTGTTATGTATCGGGAAATTGAATTACTGATTAGTAAACTGTTAAAGGTGTTTGGCCCCGATTTGGAAGGTAAGGGATCATACACTTTTGCCGAAAATGATCACGCTGAAGAGCAACATGAATTCAGGCGTTGGCAACTTGGGAACATAGAGATCAGCCTTTTGAATTCTCAACCTGCCTGGGGGAATTTCCTATGTCTTTCTTTTGATTTTCAAAACAACAACAAGCCTTTAAATTGAAAATAAAGCAAAATAAAGCTAATTCAATAAGACAGTTTCTCACGTCGTTTACGGCGGAGAGCTTACTATTACATTTCCAGACCATCATCTGCCACCCTTCCAACCAAAAATTTATACATCGGATAGAGTATTTGATAGGTGAAATGTTTGCTATTCCTGAAAGAAGTTATGGATCGAAACCGGCCACCATGTCCGATATCCAGTCTTTTATGGATGATCACAAAGGGTATCTAAATAAGTCTTTTTCAAATCTGGAAGATTTTGTCGGGTTTGATCAAAATAAGTTAATCCCTTTTTTCTGGAATCGTAACCGCTACTATTTTTTCTATTCACTTTATGAGCGCCCCTATGAAAGCTGGAAAGAATTGACTGAAGCAATGACCGGGCCAGACCTTGACGAACTTCCTGGCTTTACCGCATTCAAAAAACAACTGATAAGCAGCCTGGAATGGCAAACGGAGCTTCTTCTTGCAATAACCGGTATGGAGGAAAGCAAACAACATTCTGAATCTCTATATATACCCAGTCAGGATTTCATTGATCGAATCTGTCCTTTTTTTAAGAACCAATTTAAAGATTCGCAGGATTTGAAGTTGGGACAGTTGAAAAATATCGGGCGAACAAATCTTTTGAAGTCTGCCACACAAATGGGTAAGTTTTTGAATCAATTCAGCATATTTATAGCGGGAACCCATTACACTATTTATCCTCAACTTCATTTGCAGATTCTTTTGAAAGAAGCTTTGAAATTAATTATGGCTGACCGAAGGAATCATGATTCTTTCATGGAAAACTTTCGGGTTCGTCTCCAACAAATAACAAGGGCAGTTTTTAAAAAACAAACTCAGGTCTACGCATTATTAGCGGAATCACACGAGGAAGATTTTCTTCATGGAATAGCAGATCACACGTTCTGGATTGATAAGAATAAACTCATCTTATTTAAGGCTGTTGATTTTACTGGAGGAAAGGACATAGGCAAGCAACTAAACCAACTGATTTTTGAGATCGAAGGTGCCCTGCAGAAAATTGGAAAAGAACAGGTGGTGGGTATTCATCGTGCCCGGAAGGAACGAATGTTAGGCTTAATTGTTGAACATCTTCAGATACATGTAATATTGATTTATGAGGCATTTGACTGGTCTTTTGCGTTATACCTGAAAGAGAATAAAGCATGGGATAAAACCTACTTCTTTTCAATGATGGATATCAGGGTTATCTTGGAGAATTTAAGCTCACCAATTGATTTTTTGAAATTTCTTGGAGAAGAGAAGTATCTCCAGGCAAATGCGACCGTTTCAAAATACGATGAGTTCCATGACAGATTTGTTTGGTTCTTGCGTAATAATAATTCCTATATTACCATCGGGACAGAAACAGATGTAGTCCATTTCCCACCCCATCGCTGGAGTCTCAATCATGCTGAAAAAACCTTCCGGCATCTCCATGTTTTTTACGATGTATACTATGAAGTAGAGACTAAGTTTCCGGGCACATTTTCGCACGTAGAGGAATACCGCCATAACGTATATACTCTAACGGACCCGATTGATTTTGAAACCTGCTATCTTTCAAGATTGCCTCACCGGTTTGTGTGGATCTATCTGCCGACGGAGCCGATTACGTTAGATTATAATGAATTTTGGAGCGGGGCTGCCTTATTTGGACCCATGCTCGCAGACTACATTGCCCGATTGGGCGAATCTTTTTCCGGGCTTTTGAATAGTCAGGACATTTTAGAATTTGACATCCTCATAGCACCGACTAATTTTTTGATCCGCGATAAAGAACATTTTCCTTTTCTTCAGGAGCATCTCAGTGATATTTCTGAAGTTAAGCCATATAAGTTTGTCACTTTACCTGTAGGCAAACGTCATGTTAGGACATACTTTATTTTTGACTTTCAGCATAGTCATAATATTTTCAATACTCAGGAGAACCAGGGCGAAAGAAACCTCTTGATAGACTTTTTAGACAGCGTCGCTTTTCTCAGAAATCAGAAATTACCAGAGATAGAGAAAACATTAACCAAAATGGTGGATGATGTTGCCCCGATTGGAAAAAAGGGATATGCTGTTGATAGGTTATCGGTTGACAATCCGGATATACAAATGTATTCTTCTCCAATCAAACCTAGTAAAACAGATGAATCGGTTGCCCGACGAACAGTAGCGCAATACCTCCGCAAAAAAGAATACGCTGCAGGTGTATACAAAATGGAGTCGGCCAAAAATCTGCTGAAAGACGTATATGACTTTCTTCAAAATCTCCTCGAAACCGAAATCATAAAGTATGATGAGGGCTTTATCGTTTTTGCCTGCCAGCAACTTGAACAAAATGAAGGAAAGATAGAAAACCGTAAGTTGACTGCGGGGATGCGTGCAAATCGAAGGCTTGATTACAGCGCCTTGGATTCATTAAAAGCCGGCATGCATAAAGATAGTTGGGTAGGTTCAGCGATACGATTACTGATTCATACTGCTTTGAAATCGAGAATGAAGGGTAGAAGGTCTCCTACAGATTGCGATTGGAGTTACTTATTGGGTCTGGCTGTGGAAACGATCTTGGTCGCAACTAACTATGAGTTCATTAAGCATAACTTAGTGGACATCGAGATTTTTGTGGATGAGCATTATGGTATTAAGGTAGAAGACAAGGATCTCGAAATGGACTTTGCATCCTTTTCCCATAAAGATGTCGAAAAGAAAATGTCTTATGCTATAAAGGAATTTGAAAAGGCCAGCGGTATTACGGAATTTCCCGAAGAAGAGCAAACGGATGAATACAATGAACGAATCTTAAACAAAGAAAAAGGCTTAGATAACTTATTTCTTGAACAATTCGAAATAAAGTATTCAAATATCATATTGGTGCTCTATATTCTTTCCAAAATGGAATTGCCGCCAGCCAACGAGTTTCCCGTACATGTGATGGAACGACAACTTCTTCTTCAGGAGATCCGGTCGAAGATCATAATTGAGATTGACGTTTCAGATATTGATAAAACTGTTTCGTTTCTTACGCTAAAAGAGGGTGTTTTTCCAAATGACAAGTTCTTGTATTTCGGTGCCATGTTAAGGAATAAAGAGCGGATTACTGTATGTCCCCTTATCGAACTGACTGATGGTTCTATCATGTTTGGAAGAGAATATGTTGATAGCTCAATGAAAATTTGGAACGAAGTATTTCAGGGGAATTTTCCATGGGTGCTTGAGCAAAATTCCAAGCTCAACAAATTCATGAAGGAAATAAAAGGGAGAAAAGCCAAATGGCTGGAAAAAAAGTCCGAAGAAAAAGCAGTTGCTGCTGTTGGCAGGAAGTACGTCGAATGTAACATAGATAATTACAAGCGCCTTTCAACTGCATTTAAAAGCCGGGAAGCTTGCGGAGAAATTGACTTATTGTGCGTATTGCCAATGTCAAAAACTGTCTTTGTTTTTGACTGCAAGAACCTTGTAAAGACACATGGATTATATCAGGCCAAAAGAAATATCCAGGATTTTTTTACAAGTAAGGACTCTTATTACAACTTACTACTTCGAAAAAAAGAATTTATCTCTAAAAATCTATCTGTGGTTCTTGCACATTTTGACATTGAAGATCCATTAAATTGGAAAGTTAAGGAAGGGTTTATTGTGAACAATATCCATTATGCGGCCTTTTATGGAGATGCCAAAGTCGATTTTGTTGATG
>JAFDXH010000099.1 GCA_018268075.1 Bacteroidota bacterium
GCCTTTATAAAAACAGTTCGTTTTACCGCGTCTTAAAAGCAGAGGATCAACCATCTAGTGCCTTTAAGACGGATCTTATTCAGGGTGGTATATGGCAGGTAGATTATAAAAAACAATTGGCACTCAAGGGTATTACACTGGAAACAACAAAGGAATCGGGTCTGCACAATATAGATGGAGCTATTTCTTTGGCACGTACTACGGCCAATAGCGGTAATAGTGAATTTTTTATTTGTATAGGCGATCAGCCTGCCTACGATTATGGAGGCAAGGCAAATGCCGACGGTTTAGGCTATGCGGTATTTGGCAGGGTAGTAAAGGGGATGGATGTAGCAAGGCAGATACAAGCCCAGCCTGATATTGCTACCTCATTTGCCCCACCCATTTTAATTAAAAATATTGTTCGTTGGTAGTCTTGGCTGATATTAGGCCAATACAGGCTATTTTTTTTCTTTTTTAATAATCGTGGTGGTTATTTCGTTTCATTCTACATTTGCTACTTTATTGAAGACTAAGAACTTCATTGTGTAGCCTTTGGGGAATAAAAAAATGATATAGAGTGCATTTTAGTTTAAAAAAAGCAACCCCTGTAGGGCTTATCATAGCTCTCGGAATTGTATATGGCGATCTGGGTACCTCGCCGCTATATGTATTTAATGCCATCATTCGGGATCGGGTTATTTCCGAAGACCTGATTCTGGGTAGTCTTTCCTGCATTATCTGGACACTTACTTTACAAACAACCATTAAGTACATCATTCTTACACTCAAAGCAGATAACAATGGTGAGGGTGGTATTTTCTCATTATATGCCTTGATAAGAAGGCAAAAAAAATGGCTGGTATTTCCTGCAATGATTGGAGGCGCGAGCATTCTTGCAGATGGGATAATTACACCTTCTATTACGGTTACCTCTGCCATTGAAGGGCTTAAGCAAATACCATTTTTTAGTGGAATAAGCCCCGATACGGTGGTATATATTGTTATAGTCATTCTGATTTTGCTTTTTTTCTCCCAGCAGTTTGGTACAGCCAATATTGGAAAATTATTTGGCCCAATGATGTTCTTTTGGTTTTTGATGCTGGCCATACTGGGCGTCATGCATATTTTTGATGGGTTGTATATTTTTAAATCTCTAAACCCGGTGTATGCCATCAGGTTGCTTACTATTTACCCAAATGGCTTTTGGATTTTAGGCGCGGTATTCCTATGTACTACAGGGGCAGAAGCGCTTTATAGCGATCTGGGGCATTGTGGCAAAGCCAATATCAGGGTGTCGTGGATCTATGTAAAAGTTTCGCTTATCATCAATTATTTGGGGCAAGGTGCCTGGCTGCTTGCCAATCATAATGGTAAAGTATTCACCAAAGTCATTATAGATAATGGGTTCAATCCTTTCTATGGTATAATGCCCGAAAGTTTTAAAATATTTGGGATTGCAATCGCTACGATGGCGGCAATTATAGCCAGCCAGGCGTTAATAAGCGGTTCATTTACTTTGATTAGCGAAAGTATGCGGCTGAACCTTTGGCCAAAGATGAAAATTAATTATCCAACTGAAGAAAGAGGTCAATTATATATTCCTGGTATCAATACACTTTTATTGGTAGGCTGCCTCGGAGTCACCCTTTACTTCAGAACTTCTTCAAATATGGAAGCAGCCTATGGCTTGGCCATCACTTTATGTATGTTGGCTACTTCTATCCTGTTTGCTAACTACTTAGTTTCGCGACGTGTGCCTTCCGTATTTATTTATTTATATCTTATTGTTTATCTCACTATCGAAGTAAGTTTTCTAATAGCGAATCTTGAAAAATTCCCGCATGGAGGTTTTGTAACATTGATAGTTGGTGGCGTTTTATTTTCTATCATGTACGTATGGTTCCGTGCTCGCAAAATTAAAAATCGGTATGTAGAATTTGTAAAGCTGGAAGATTATTTACCCACATTACAGGAGTTAAGTAATGATGCTACGATTCCAAAATATGCTACTCACCTGGTATATTTAACGAGCGCTAATAATCCGAATGAGATAGAGCATAAAATAATTTATTCTATTCTAAACCGAAAGCCTAAGCGAGCAGATATTTACTGGTTTGTGCATGTAGATACGCAGGATGATCCATACACTGCCGATTATACAGTGGAAACAATTATTCCCAATGAAGTGATTAGGGTAGAGCTGCGTCTGGGCTTCAGAATGGAGCCGCGCATCAATATCATGTTCAAAAAAGTAGTGATGGATATGGTGGCCAATAAGGAAGTGAATATCACGAGCCGTTATGAGAGTTTACAAAAAAACAATGTTGTTGGTGATTTTCAGTTTATCGTTTTAGAAAAATTTTTATCACAGGATAATGAATTGCCCATTTTTGAAAAGCTACTAATGAAAGTTTATTTCTGGATAAAATCTTTAAGCCTGAGCGAGGAAAGAGGCTTTGGCCTGGAACAAAGTAATGTAACGGTAGAGAAATTTCCGCTAATAGTAGCACCTATAAGAAAACTAAAACTGAAACGGGTATTTGGCGATGATGAACTTTAAAGGCCCAAATCCTGGCTTTCTTATTTCTTTACGATCATTCAATTGCCTGAATAAGTTATCTTCACTCCATGCCTTCAATGCTTATTTACATAATTGCGGCGTATGTTTTAGTTCTTATCATTATTTATTTTTTTCAGGAAAGGTTGATTTTTAAACCTGAAAAATTGGATCAGGATTTTATTTACAAATATGATGTGCCCTTTAAAGAACTTTTTTTTGAAGTAGAAGAGGGGGTTACTTTAAACGGATTACATTTTTATACTAACAATCCTAATGGGCTAATACTTTATTTACACGGCAATACCAGAAGCATCAAAGGGTGGTCCAAATATGCAAGGGATTTTTACAGATATAATTATGATGTGGTGATGGTGGATTATCGCGGGTTTGGTAAAAGTACAGGAAGGCGCGAAGAAAAATTAATGCTGAATGATATGCAGGTGGTATATGATTATTTGGCCGTACAGTATCATGAAAATCAAATAATAGTTTATGGGCGCAGCCTTGGTAGTGGCTTTGCTGCAAGGCTTGCCAGTGATAATGCGCCCCGGTATTTAATTCTTGATGCCCCTTATTTTAATTTTCGTATGGCTGTGCAAAGGTTTGTGCCAATAATGCCAATGAAATGGATTCTTCGTTTTCAATTTGAAACTAATAAATGGATTAGAAGAGTGAATTGCCATACTTATATTTTACATGGCACCAAAGATTGGCTGATACCCATTAATCAGAGCGAGAAATTGCAAGCCCTAAATCCTCGAAAAATTACCCTGATAGCGATAAAGGGAGGTGGGCACAACAATCTTCCTTCTTTTCCGGAATACCACAATTTTTTAAGAGATATATTAGCGCCTTAAATATTAATCTGATTGAATAAAATGAAACAACAAAGGGAAAAAATAGCGGTAACTAAAAAACGTAAGTGGATGAGGGCTATCACCATTATTGCATTCTTCTATGGCTCTATAGGTATTGCATTATTTTATTTGCAGCAAAAAATTTTGTTTCACCCTGATCAACTATCTAGCGATTTTCAATTTCATTTTGATAAGCCCTTTAAAGAAGTGAATATCCCAATGAATGGAAGGGATACTATAAATATGGTTCAGTTTTTACCCACAGGCCCACCTAAAGGAGTAGTACTTTACTTTCATGGAAATAAGGGGAACATAATTCGGTTTGCAAAGTATGCAGACAATTTTACTAAGAATGGCTATGAAGTGTGGATGCCTGATTATCCGGGCTATGGAAAAACTACAGGCCCTATGACAGAAGCAAATTTTTATGCACAGGCTACACAGGTTTATAAACTGGCTCATTCCCAATTTGGAGCTGATAGCATAGTCGTATATGGCAAATCGTTAGGAACAGGAGTGGCGGCCTATCTGGCCTGCAAGCAAAAGATATCAAGATTGATTTTGGAAACACCTTATTACAGTATCCCGTCCCTGTTTTCATTATATGCGCCGATATATCCTACCCAAAGAATGTCGCAATTCAAATTTCCTGTAGGCGAGTATTTAAATGATGTTTCGGCACCTGTTACAATCTTTCATGGCAATAAAGACAGGGTAGTATTTTACAGAAATTCTATCAGGCTCAAGCTAAGTTTGAAGCCGAGCGATGAATTCATTACCATAGATGGTGGAGGGCATAATAATCTAAATGACTATAAATTATTTCATGAAAAACTTGATTCGCTTTTAAGGTAATTTTATTTACTTCAATTGCCTGTTTCCTTTAAGTGTACCATTGAAGGCGAAATAGTAAGTTCGTATTTTAACCCAACCTTCAAAGCATAGTTTTCGGTATCATGGCTTACCGGAAAATTATAACAAACCGGATAATTGTATTCCTTTACAATATCTGAAATCACGGCAAAAGTGTCTATTCCAAATGGGATGGTGGTGTCTTTCATATCACTAAACCGGCCGATGATAAGGCCGCGCAAATGGGCAAGCTGGCCACTGCGCTTAAGCTGGTACATCATTCTGTCCACATTATATATGTATTCTCCTACGTCTTCTAAAAAGAGGATTTTATTTTTCATATTCATCTGAGAGGGAGTGCCGGTGAGGTGTGCTATTAATGACAAATTGCCTCCAATTAATTTTCCACTGCATTGCCCGGTTTTATTCAGCGTGTGACCATCTGCGTTATAGTCTGCTTTTTTCCCTGATAGTGCTTCCTTGAGGCTTTGAACATATTTATTTTCAGAGCCTCCATCATTAAAGGCTGCTGCCATAGGAGCATGAAGAGATGCCGTGTTGTACTGGGCAAAAAGATGGCTTTCCAAAGCCGTAATATCGCTATACCCTATGATCCATTTTGGATGTTTTTCAAATTTTTTAAAATCAAGATCTCCCACAATCCTGCCAAGGCCATAACCGCCTCGTGCACAAAAGATGGCTTTCACATTTTTATTGTCCATCATACTTTGCAGATCATCTTGGCGCTCCTGATCTGTGCCTGAGAAATAATGAAATTGACTCCCTAAGGTTTTGCCCGGAAGAACACGATAGCCCCACGCAATTAAGGTTTCTATGCAGGTTTGCATTTTTTCTTTTGGCATAAACCCCGAAGGGCAAATCATCCCGATAGTATCGCCTGGTTTTAAATAAGGAGGTATAATAGTTGTCATGGGTTCTATAAATGGTTTAATTCTGTGAGTGTAGCGCCTTGGTCGTTTACCAACAATTGATGTGGCATGCTGCATTTTAATGCATAATTTTCTTTTACATGCCCAACGGGGAAATCGAAGCAAACCGGATAATCATATTCTTTCACTACTTCCAATACAATTTCATAAAGTGACCTTCCAAATTCATCGCCTGCATCATCTGGTTTTATCCTAAACTGGCCTACGATCAATCCCTTCAGATTTTTTAATTTCCCACTACGTTTAAGGTTCCACATCATGCCATCAATTTTGTATAAATATTCACCTACATCTTCTATAAATAAAATTTTGCCATCAGAGATTAGTTCTGAATTACTGCCGCATAATTGTTGAATAACAGAAAGGTTGCCGCCTATCAGTTTTCCTTTTGCGCTCCCTTTTCTGTTGTTGAGGTTCGCTGGAACGGAGTATTGCATTTTTGTGCCCACCAAACTTTGTTTGATGGATTCTATTGATGCTATTTGTTGTGGCGTAGCAGTTGTAAAATCATCAGGAAAGCTGTTGCACATTTTAGAATGAATGGTAGCAATATTAAAATGGTGATTTATATGCAGATGGAATACGGTTGCGTCGCTAAAACCAATTACCCATTTGGGGTTCTTTGCAAATTTTTTAAAATCAATTTTGTCAATCATCCTAACGGCGCCATAGCCTCCTCTTCCCAGCATAATTGCTTTTATGGAAGGCTCGTCTATCATATATTGAAAATCTTTTGCTCTTTCTTCGTCGGTTCCTGCAAAGGTAAAATCAGTAGCCCCAACAGAGTTTCCAATACAAACTTCAAAGCCCCATTCTTCCATTTTTTTTATTGCAGCATTACATTCTTGCAGCGATATGTGGCCCGATGGGCAGGTAATCCCTATCAAATCACCTTTTTTTAAATAAGGAGGGTGGGGGATTAATGGGGTATCGCCGGGAATAAATAATCCGGTTTTTAAAACGGGTGCAGCGATTGCAATAGGAGTAAAGGTGGCAAGAAAATTTTTCCGATCCATTAGATAAAGTTAATTAATCAATGTACCTGCAAAAAGATTTTGCTAAAAAAAATTATTTAAGCGGTGTTTGGGGTTATTACCTTGGTGAATATTTGGGTGAAGGTGACGTTTGAAGTAATTTTGCCGCCTAATTCAATCAGCTAATGACTCCATCAAGATATTTATTAACTGCAGCGTTGCCTTATGCTAATGGGCCGGTACACATCGGGCATCTGGCTGGATGTTATTTGCCTGCAGATATTTATGCCAGATATCTGCGCTCTAAAAATTTAGATGTAAAGTTTGTATGCGGAAGTGACGAACATGGAGTGCCCATCACCATCAGGGCCATGAAGGAGAATAAAACACCTCAGGAAGTAGTAGATCATTTTCATGCCATTATTAAAGATAGTTTTGCTGCAATGGGGATTTCTTTTGATATCTATACCCGCACCTCTAATGAGATACATCATAAAACGGCACAGGATTTTTTTCTAAACTTATACGAAAAGGGTTTATTTGAGGAAAGAGAAACAGAACAATATTTTGATGAAGAAAAACAAACTTTTCTTGCCGACAGATATATTATTGGTACTTGCCCCGTATGTGGTAATCCCAATGCTTATGGAGATCAGTGTGAAAAATGTGGGTCGTCCCTGAGCCCTGAGCAGTTAATCAATCCGAGAAGCGCTCTAAGCGATGCGACGCCTATAAAGAAAAAAACAAAGCATTGGTATTTTCCGTTGCAGAATTATGAAGCCTTTTTACAACAATGGATACTTGAAGATCATAAAAATTGGAAGAACAATGTGTATGGCCAATGTAAAAGCTGGCTGGATAAAGGATTACAGCCTCGTGCTATGACGCGCGACAGTAATTGGGGCGTTAAAGTACCCTTGTCTGATGCAGAGGGGAAAGTTTTATATGTATGGTTTGATGCGCCTATTGGCTATATTTCTGCCACTAAAGAATTGATTGAAAATTGGGCAGATTATTGGTGCAAAGCTGATACCAAGCTGGTACATTTTATAGGAAAAGATAACATTGTTTTTCACTGTATTATTTTTCCTGCGATGCTGAAGGCGCATGGCGATTTTATTTTACCCGATAATGTGCCCGCAAATGAATTTTTAAATATAGAAGGTGAAAAAGTGTCCACCAGTCGTAATTGGGCTGTTTGGGTAAATGAATATTTGAAGGATTTTCCTGAGCAGCAGGATGTACTTCGCTATGTACTTTGCGCCAATGCGCCTGAAACAAAAGACAACGACTTTACCTGGAAGGATTTTCAAGATCGGAATAACAGCGAGCTTGTAGCCATATTTGGAAATTTTGTGAACCGCACTTTTGTGCTGATGCATAAATTATGTAAAGGGAAAGTGCCTGTACTTCATCAGCAATTGTTGGATGAGGCAGATAAGAAAATGATTGAAGAGTTTTCGGCCACCAAAGCAAAGATTGAAAGTCTATTAGAGCAGTTTAAATTTCGTGATGCATTGTACGAAGTGATAGACCTTGCCCGCAAGGGTAATAAATATATGCAGGAGAAGCAGCCTTGGATAGAGGCTAAGCAAACCGGTGAAGACGGGCTCCCCATCGCAGAAGCTCAAATTAAAATTGATAATTGCCTGCATATTTGCCTGCAATTATGCGCTAATCTAGCCATATTTATCAATCCATTTCTGCCATTTACAGCCAAGAAAATGTGCCACCTGATGAAGGTATTAGATAAAATGCTGGAATGGGAAAATGGCGGCAAATTAAAATTATTGAGTACAGGATATTCGCTGCGCCCACCAGAATTGCTTTTTAGGAAAATAGAAGATGCAGAGATTGCTTTTCAAGTGGAGAAATTAAAAGCAGGCCTTGTAAAACCATTAAGTGATGATACAAAAGAAAATAAAAAAGTGATGGATATAAAAGTAGTAGATACGGCGCACGAGGGCGAGGTGGCCGCTACAAAAGAAGAAATAATGGTAAAACAACAAATCAACTTTGATGATTTTTCAAAGATAGACTTGAAAACAGGAACTATTATTTCCGCAAAAAAGGTGGAAAAGGCCGATAAATTATTGCACCTCGAAATTGATCTTGGTTTTGAGGTACGCACCATCCTTTCGGGTATCGCTGAGCATTATTCGCCAGAAGAAATAAAGGGCAAGCAAGTGGTAGTAGTAACAAACCTTGCGCCCAGAAAAATGAGAGGCATCGAAAGCAACGGAATGATATTAATGGCAGAGGATAAAGAGGGCAAACTTCATTTTGTAAATCCGGAAGCCACTATTGCTAATGGTAGTGGAGTGAGTTAAGAAAAAAATTATTGCACTGAGTTTGTGCATTATAAATTATTGATGTACGATTGAGAAAGCGTAATCCATCATTTTTTTGCAATAGGCGTAATGACTTCTGAGGACTATTTTTTATACATGGAGAATAATTGAATATGGTAGACCCCAAACAATGTCTGCTATCGGTATAGCGCCCTTAAATATTTCTACATAGTACTTTAGGGTGTTTAGTAAACAAGTATGGTCAAAAATATTAGCAAGATTTAAGCGGGTAAACTCAGCAGAAAGGTTGGAGAAGGCGCTGCTCAGAAGGCTACATTTTTTTCTATTTTTCTCCAAACCAAAAAGCCTTATTTTTATACTCTTAAAAATAGTTGTTTAACTAACTAATATGTTACATAAAAGAAATATAAATAGAGTAGCTGTTCTAGGCAGCGGAGTAATGGGAAGCCGTATCGCATGCCTTTTTGCTGGAATTGGAGTGAGGGTATTGCTGTTGGATATTGCTCCTAAGGAATTAAGTGATGTAGAAAAGAAAAAGGGGATATTGGCCGAGAGCCTGGCGTTTAAAAACAGGATAGTAAATGAGGCGCTAGCTGCGGCTGTAAAATCTTCACCTTCGCCTTTATTTTCTAAAGAGGATATTGAAAATATCACAACGGGTAATTTTGAAGATAATATGAAAGATATTGCTGCCTGCGATTGGATTATTGAGGTAGTGGTAGAGCGGTTAGATGTGAAAAAATCTGTTTTTGATCAGGTAGAAAAATATCGTAAGCAAGGAACACTCATTACTTCCAATACCTCTGGCATTCCGATTCACCTAATGGCAGAAGGAAGGAGTGAGGATTTTCAAAAGCATTTTTGTGGCACACACTTTTTTAACCCACCACGGTATTTAAGGTTATTAGAAATCATACCCACACCTGCCACCAATCAGGATGTAGTTGATTTTTTAATGCATTATGGTGATTTGTTTTTGGGCAAAACAACTGTGCTGTGCAAAGACACACCTGCGTTTATCGCTAACAGGATAGGCGTTTTCAGCATCATGTCTATTTTTCATTTGATGGACGAATTAAGTTTGGGGATAGATGAGATAGAAGCACTGACAGGGCCGATTATTGGCCGGCCTAAATCTGCCACATTTCGTACGGCCGATGTAGTGGGAATAGACACTTTGGTAAAAGTAGCAGCCGGCGTAAAAGATAATTGCCAGGCTGATGAGGCAAAAGAAATGTTTGTAATACCTGCATGGCTGCAAAAAATGGTGGCAAACAATTGGCTGGGTGATAAAACAGGGCAAGGGTTTTTTAAGAAAACAAAAGATGCCAATGGTAATAAAGAAATACTGACACTCGATTTAAATACTTTTGAATATGCACCGCGCAAGAAGCCAAAATTTGCAACGATAGAAACAGCAAAACCTGTGGAGGACCTTAAACAACGAATTCAATTATTGAGTAAGGGTACAGATAAGGCTGGCGATTTTTATAGAAAATTTCACTACAATCTTTTTTCTTATATATCACACCGCCTACCTGAAATTAGCGATGAGTTATACCGCATTGATGATGCTATGAAGGCCGGATTTGGTTGGGATATTGGCGCCTTTGAAACATGGGATGTACTTGGGGTAAAGGAAACCGTGGAAGCAATGAAAACTGCTGGATTCAAAGTTGCTGATTGGGTAAATAAGTTTTTAGAAAGTGGAAATAGCTCTTTTTACAAAATAGAGAATGGAAAGCGTTTATATTACGATGTGAGTACCGGTAAATATCTATCTATGCCGGGCGGAGATTCCTTCATTATACTAAGCGATCTCAAAGAAAAAACTGTTTGGAAGAATAGCGTTTGCAACCTTTTTGATCTTGGAGAGGATGTAGTAGGCCTTACCTGGAATACCAAGATGGGAAGTATTGGTGGCGAAGTATTAGAGGCCCTAAACAAATCTGTATCTATAGCAGAGGAAAAATATAAGGGCCTTGTAATAGCAAATGAAGGCCCACAATTTAGCGCAGGCGCTAATGTGGGAATGATCTTTATGCTGGCAGCAGAGCAGGAATATGATGAGTTGGATATGGCAATAAAAATGTTTCAAAAATCTACCATGAGGATAAGGTATTCCTCAATTCCTGTAGTAGTAGCACCTCACGGACTTACGCTGGGTGGTGGTTGTGAAATAAGCCTTCATGCGGATAGGGTGCAGGCAGCAGCCGAAAGTTATATTGGACTGGTAGAGTTAGGTGTAGGCTTGATACCCGGTGGCGGTGGCACAAAAGAATTTACCCTTCGGGCTTCCGATGCTATTCAACACAACGAACCCGACACCATTCCTTTGCAGAATAGGTTTATCACCATTGGAACAGCCAAAGTATCTACCTCGGCGAAGGAAGCATTTCAATTAGGCATCTTACGGGAAGGAATAGACGAAGTGAGTATGAACCAGGCTCGGCGTATTGCAGATGCAAAAAATAGTGTGATTGAACTTTATGATCTGGGCTATACCATGCCTAAAGAGCGTACGGATATCAAAGTGCTGGGACAGTCTGGGCTGGGAATGCTTTATGCAGGAATTAATGGGATGTTACACGGAAATTATATCAGTGAGCATGATGTGAAGATTGCCAAAAAACTTGCTTATGTAATGTGTGGGGGTGATCTGAGTGAACCTACTTTAGTGAGCGAACAATATTTATTAAATCTCGAAAGAGAGGCTTTTTTAAGCCTTTGTGGTGAGAAAAAAACATTGGAAAGATTGCAAAGTGTGCTTAAAACTGGAAAGCCGGTAAGAAATTAATAGGTGATTACTTGCTGAAACTACCAAGGGCATATACTACATAAGTAGCTAACCAATGATCGCCTTCGTAAGCGCCCGAGGCTACATGCGGAAGCGCATATTTGAAATGTTTTAAAGCCAATGCCCTTACTGCTTTGGACTGTATTACGGGCATACTGCCTGCTATATCATTCAGGCACCATGCACGAGAGAAATCAAGCCCGTAGAGATGTGTCATTTTGCCATCATTGGGATCGCTTACTATACCTACTTGAAATGCTGCCTTGGGATTA
>JAFDXH010000009.1 GCA_018268075.1 Bacteroidota bacterium
CGCTTACCGCAGCAAACAAAAAGTAACCTGGGATGCCGCCAATAAGAAATTAACCGATGATAAACTAAATGCACAATACTTCACAGCACATTACCATAATGGCTATAAAGTACCGAAAGTATAAAATACAGGTTAAAGGTCTGGCAAAAGGAAATCCATGCATTCGATGCATGGATTTCCTTTTTTATATAGAAATATATTTTTTAATTTCAGTAAATCCTTCACCCGGAAGGCAACCCGGCTGCAAAAGAACCGAAAGGTATTTCTTCCAGCGATAAATCCCGGTCATTTAAACCTTTAAAAATGCAGAACAAGGCACTGGAAATTTTTTATATTTTTTTCCAGAGTATATTAACCTTCCAGGCAATCGTATTTATCTCCTTATATTTTTTTACAAAAAGAAAAGACTTGCTATACTATAGTTTGTTTTTATTATTTGCCGCCGCATATTTTTTCATTAACGCTCCTTACACCTTTTTCGGAGTCCCTGAAGATATTGTGTGGCGTTCAGCCTGGTATGATTATTTAAACATTCCATTAATTATTATTGAAAACCTGTTTTATCTTTTATTTCTTCAATCATTTTTCACAGACATTACTGCTGATAAAAATATAGACCGCGTCTTTCGCTTTACCCTTTGGATTGTGCCTTTGCTTGCACTGGTTTTCATACTATTTAGTCTTCTCCATATCAACAATGAGCTTATTTATTATACGGTGAAGATAATTGCAGTGATACCAGCCGCTGTAATAATTTATATGCTGTTCAAAAAGAAGCCCCCTTTTAGTCTACTTGTAGCAAACGGTTTATTATGCTCTATTGTCGGTACGTGTATTTCCGTTCTTATGATTATTCTCCGAAATCATGGGTGGCATTATCTGTTTACGGATGGCTATCCGCTATTTTTTATTCGTCTCGGTATTTTGGGCGATATGCTTTTTTACCTGGCGGCGATTTTGAAAAAATGGCATTTCCAGGAAAATCAACTGGCCTTCGAAAAATTGCAATCGCAGTTGGAAGTAGAGAAATTAAGAAATAAAATTTCAGGCGAACTACACGACGACGTTGGCAGTACCCTTAGCGGTATTAATATGTATAGCTACATGATTACTGATTTGCTGCAATCAGGCAAATATGAAGAAGTGAAGCAATCAATAAATATTATACAAAAATCTGCGGATGAAATGACACATAAGCTTAGTGACCTTGTGTGGAGTATTAATCCCGAAAGAGATACATTAAAACAATTAATGGAAAGACTGGAAGAATATTCATCAGATATGGCAAGAGTAAAAGGTATGAAGGTAAATGTAAATATGCCTGATTATCTAGCTGAGCATAACTTACCCGTTGAAAGCAAGCGTAATATTTATCTTTTCTGCAAAGAAGCTATTAACAACGCGGTCAAATACAGTAACGCAACTTTACTTGAATTGAATGTAGAAATGAAAAATGGAAAACTTAATTTCTCTATTATTGACAATGGAAAGGGGTTTAATACAGGTATGATAAAAAGAGGAAACGGCCTGTACAATATGCAGAAAAGAGCGGACCAGATTGGAGCCGAACTCATTTTATGGTCGCAGGAAAACAAAGGCTCATCTGCATCCCTGCAATATAAAATCACCTGATGGGGCATTGATTTAACAAATAGACTGATTCAGCTTTATAATTCCATAATGGAAATAAGGATAACGATATTTGAAGATAATAAACTGGTAAGGGATGCACTTCAGGCGATTCTGAACGGTACGCCGGGGATGCTTTGCACCGGTGTTTTTTCCGATTGTAATCATTGGGATGCAGATATAAAACGCAGCCGGCCGGATGTCATACTAATGGATATTGAAATGCCTGGCATGAGTGGTATAGAAGCTACAAAAGCAATCAGCTCAGCTTACCCGGATATTAAAATTCTGATCCAGACTGTTTTTAACGATAGTGAACGAATATTTCGTGCCTTGTGTGCCGGCGCATCAGGATACATTCTTAAAACTGATCCTCCGCATAAATGTATTGAAGCTATTCATGAAGTATATAATGGTGGTGCTCCTATCAGTTCAACTGTGGCAAAAAAAATTCTGAATTTCTTCTCTGCCAGCAATGTTATATTGGTCACGCCTGAGGATACCAGTTTTGGATTGAGCGACCGGGAAAAAGAAATCCTTGAATTAATGATAGAAGGCCATAAATATAAACCCATTGCTGATAAACTATTTATCAGTTATGAAACAGTGCGCACCCATGTAAAGCATATTTACAAAAAGCTGCACGTAGCAAGCAGAAGTGAAGCAATTCAAAAGGCAAAACAGCACGGACTGCGTTAAACTTTCATAAAAAAAATTACTCCAGCTTACATAAAATACCCCATTGAGGTATAGGAAACAGCATTTTCCTGCTGCAACTTAGCAGTATACTATTTCAACCCGCTAACTTCTGGCTAAGACCTCTTTCTGGTAGCAAACAAATAATATCCCTTAACCATTACAAACTTTAGGTATGAAAAAAATCATTACGCCTTCGCTCATTTTTTTTGCTCTGTTTCTATCGTTGATGGGTTGCAAAAAGGAAAAAGATATTTCACAAATAGCAGAAGAAAGTAAAGATGCAACTTCGGAAAAGCGTGGTTCCGGTAATGACTGCAGGCTGACCGAATACTATTATTACGATGCGATCCATGACTTTGAACAAATTGACAGGCTTACTTACAAAAATGGACTGGTTGACGAATGGTCAACTTTTTATGGTACAATTTATAAAATGGAATATGACCGCAATAAAAAAATGAAAATGGCCAGAGCCTATATTGACGGAGAACTCATATCGACTATCCGTTTCATTCGTGAGGATAATAAAATAGTAAAAGAAATCTGGTATGTTGGCAATACAGACGTAGTAGATGATGAAGTAATTAATACTTACAACAGAAAAGGGCAGCTGATAAAAAACGAAAGTCTTAACTACGACTATTATACAATAAACACCTATACTCCGCAGGGAAATCTTGAAAGTTGGACTTTTTATGCTGCGGGTTTGCCCGTCTCCAAAGCAATTTATACATATAAAGACAATTTTAAAAATCCTTACCTTGCAAGGCCAGGAATAGAGTATAGTTTTGCCTGGGTCAACTCAGCATTTGGAGCAGGCGACAGGTGGTATTCAAGTGAACAATCTATTTCATATGATGAAAACGGGAAACCATATCTTTATTATGACCAGGACCCCCTTAAAACTAAATGGCAAAAGGGCGATAACGGCTTTCCTATCCGTGCAGACTATACAGATAAATTAACCGGAGGTCAAATAGTTAATTCATTTCAATATGAAAATTGCAATTCCTGCCGGGACTTTCAAATTTTGGCCGCCCGTACTGCTACTAATAAAAGTTTACTTAAAGGAATAAAAGGAATTCGAAATGGCTTCCCGCAAAACATAATGCAAAGAAGGATTCATTAAGCTAAAGTAAAGCTGTGGTTTTTGTGTATTTATAATAGAAAAGACCTTTTTACTCACGTAAAAGGTCTTTTCTATTATCTATGTAAATTATGCTTACCCTTTCTGACAAAAGGGTTCGCCACAGGAAAACATTCATATATTATTGAAAGAATACTTATTGAAGCGTCAATACCCGCATCTATAAAGTGCAATGAAGAATTTTAAAACGTATTATTTCTGATTGACATCTTTCACACAACGAAAGCCCAGGTTATTGCTGGCACTGCTTGACTCTCCTTTCCCCCTGCTGCCGGCCTTGTACCGGATACAATAATCGTCGCTACATAAGAAGGACCCACCGCGTTGCAC